>JBKJKS010000606.1:0-2555 GCA_046597295.1 Saprospiraceae bacterium | reverse complement strand
TATGCGGGTAATTCGGGCAGCAGCAGCGGTCCGCACCTGCACATTCACATCCGCAAGGAAACCAGCATCGAGACCGGACCTTTCCGCCCACTGTTGTTTAATACCGGTCATGCCATTGCCAAAACCAGTTTTACCAGCCTGAATTCGAATGCGGACTGGACGAAACTCACGGCGCACGGCCTGCCCGGTTATGCCGGCACCCGCGCTTTTATCTGGCCGAGCAATGCCAAGCCTTTCTACAGCACCCTGGTTTATAATGGCGTGTATCGCTCCGGTACTGATGCCCACGCCCTGTGGGCCGGTGTCACGGCCGCCGTCATTCAGCAGAAAGACAATGCCTATAAACTCAGCGGCCTGCGCATGACCGACCTGACCGTGACCAAAGCAGGCAGCAACCTGGAGTATTCCGGGGTGTGGCGGGCCGGCACGGGCGTTTCGAAACTGCAGACGGGCACTACCTGGGCGTCTTTCAACGCGGAATGGAACACCCTGTCCGGACAAGGCTACCGCCTGCTCGATCTGGAAGTATTCACCGATGCCAACGGCGTGCTCAAGTACGCCGGCGTGTACGGTGCAGGCAACTGGGGCCACTACCTCTTTGCCGGCATGACGCAGGCGGCCTTCAACGCCAAATGGTCGGAACTGGGCGGACAAGGCTACCGGCTCGTGGATGTGGAGGTGTATAAATCGGGCGGCGCCACTTTCTATGCCGGTGTTTTCAAGGCCGGCACCGGTGGCTATGCGCTCTGGCACAGCAGCAACTGGACGAATTTCACCGCTAAATGGGCGGAAATGAGCGGCCAGGGCTACCGGCTGGTGGATGTCGACACGGACGGGACAGGAGCAAACACGATTTATTCGAGCACTTTCGTGGCCGGCAACGATGGCTACGCCCTCTGGGAAAGCAACTGGAATTCCTTTGTTGCTTACTGGGAACACCAAACGGCCAGGGGTCTGCGGCTGGTGGACCTTAACATCCGCACCGCGACCGGTCCCGGTCCCGGCTTTGGCGAGGGTAACGGCAGCGAGTTTGCCGGTGAGGAGGAGCACGAAGACCTGCTATTGGTGGGTCCGGCTTTGGCCAATCGCAGCCGGCAAACGGCAGGTACAGTGGACGTAAAAGTGTACCCGAACCCGGTGTCCGACCAGTTGACCATAACGGCCGCTGCGGATATCCAGACATGGACGCTGCACAACACCCTCGGCCGGATGGTTAGGCAGGGCGAAGGGCAGGCGTCTGTACAGGATGCCCTGATCCGGGTGGATGACTTGCCGATCGGGTTGTACCAATTGACGGTACGCACGGCTTTAGGCAGCACGACCCGACAGGTGGAGGTGATGCGTTGAACGAAAATAAAATGATGGGGGGATACAGTTTGTAGTAAGACGTTGCTCGTGCCGCTCCGGTGGTACGGGCAATTGTTTGGTGATAATTCCTACCGGATCACGACCTCCTTAATAAACTCTTCTCCCAGCTCCTCATTGAGCCGCAGCTTGATCTTGTCTTTGGCATACGACAGTTCCTGTTTCAGCGGCGCGGACAAAATGGTCAGGTACAGCACGTTTTTGCGCACGGCGATGTTGGAGGTGTAGGTCGAAATCGTCTTACCCATGATTTCTTCCCACAGCGATTTCACCCGCGTTTCGTTGAGCTGCGGGCCGATGCGCAGCTCCTGGATCATATCCTTCAGCGCATCCTGGATCGAAAGATCGTTCTTCTTCATCGTCGGGCAAATTTACAAAGCCAGCCAGTCAATTCCCTTGCGCAGCCAATTTAAAGTTGCGGCTTCCGCGCTGTCCGTTGCGGGCTGGAAATCGTAGGTCCAGCCGGCCAGGGGCGGCATGCTCATCAGGATGGACTCGATGCGCCCATTGGTTTCGAGGCCGAACTTGGTACCGCGGTCCCAGACCAGGTTGAACTCCACGTAGCGGCCCCGGCGGAGGAGCTGCCATTGTTTTTCGCGCTCGCCCCAGGGGCGATCCTGCGCCCGGGACAGCAGCGGCACGTAGGTGGGCGCAAAGGTCTCCCCCACCGCCACAGCGAAATCAAAAAGTTGTTCCTGGGTCAACCCGCACTTTTCATCCAGGTAGTCGTAGAAAATACCGCCGACGCCCCGGGTCTCCTGGCGGTGGCGAATAAAGAAATAGTCATCCGCCTGGGCTTTGAACTGCGGGTAGAAATCGGGGTGAAAGCGGTCGCAGGTGCTTTGCAATTGCTGATGAAAGAACCGGGCGTCCTCTGGCACGACATAGTGCGGCGTGAGGTCGATGCCCCCACCGAACCACCAGCGACCGGCGCCGGCCTCGAAATAGCGCACGTTCATGTGGATGATCGGCGCCATCGGACTGCGCGGATGGAGTACGATGGATACGCCCGTGGCAAAGAAATCGGTGGGCGGCAGCTGCATATTTTTGGCCACCGCTTCCGGCAGCGGGCCGTGGACGGCGCTGAACATTACTCCGCCTTTTTCGATGGTCTTTCCTTCCAGCACCCGGCTGCGCCCGCCCCCACCCTCGGGGCGCGTCCAGCGGTCTTCCCGGAAGCGGCCGCCACC
>JBKJKS010000535.1:0-2798 GCA_046597295.1 Saprospiraceae bacterium | reverse complement strand
CGCTTTTTGAAAATCCGGGTTTTTTGCCGCGTGCTGGATCGTGTGCCAATTTTCCCATAATGCCTGTTCGATCCGGCTGCCGGCGGCGTGCAAATCATCTTGAATTTTTTTCCACGCCGCCATACCCTCCAGCAGCTGCGCTATTTCCGGATGGGTGGCATCATCCGGAAATATTTGCGCAAAGTCCGCTTGGGGAAGGCTGGCTTTCTGGAAAAAGCGTTTGCGGACATTGTACACCCAGGTGCGTACCGGCGAATCGGGCAGGGCAGCGAGCGCGGTATCAAAAGCGTTTTGCAACTGGCCGGCGGCTTCGGTTGCAGTCGTTCCAAGTGCCTGCGCATCCAGCCAATTGGTAGCCAGTGCAAGAGACGGCAGACCAGCCGTACGTACCAAGAGGAAGGGAAAGATGGAATTCTTCACTTTAACTGAATGCTATGTTGGAGTCGTCAGACCGCCGGTATCTACCTGGTCAGACGACTCCAAGTCGTCTGACCAGCAAAAGGACGCTATTCCGCGGCATTTTCCATTCCTGCTCCGCTCTGCATAAATGCCGCTGCTGCCTCCAATTCTTCGTAGAAATCCTCGCCGTACTTACGCACCAAAGCATGCTTAACAAACTGATACACTGGTATTTGCAGCTTGTCGCCCAGCGTACAAGCCGCCGAGCAAATGTCCCAGTGGTCGTAATTCAAGGCTTCGAAGCCAACCTCTTCATTGCGTTCCACGCGGATAGGGTAGAGGTGGCAGGAAATCGGCTTGAGAAAATCCACCGCCCCGGCTTTGTAGGCACGTTCGATGCCGCATTGGGCAATGCCCAGCGCGTCATAACTCATGTACGCGCAGGGGCCATTGTCGATCAGCGGCGTCCCCCAGTTCTCGGTGTTGTTAAACCAGACCGCCGTGCCCTGCGCTTCGATGGCGGCAATGCCTGCGGGGCTTAGGAAAGGCTTGACCCGTTCATAAATATTCCGCAGCACCGGCAGCTCGCTATCCTCCAGCGGGGCGCCGGCATCGCCTTCCCAGCAACAGGCGCCCTTGCAGGCACTGAGGTTACAGACAAAGTGCTGCTCGACAACGTCGTCACTGATGAGTTTATCCTGGACGAGGATCATTTGAATGTGTTTAAGTGAGACTCTGCAGGGGCTCCTTAATTGATGAAAACTTGGCATCTCCAAGCCCCTGCAGAGTCTCACTACTGTTCATCCTCCCGTCAATTCATCCACCAGCTGCTGCATCTTCTTCCGTTCTTCCCGCTTGTGCACCACCGTGGGCGGCGCGGCGCGTTCGAGGCAATCGGTCAGCGGGCAGCGTTCGCAGGTGACGTTGACAACGCGCTGGGGAATAGCCGGGTCATTCCAGAAACGGATAGTGCGCTTGGTATGTTCATCAAGCAGTACGCCGAGGGTCACGCTCACGTTGCGATCCACGGTCGGATAGCCCTGTTTGGCCACCGCTATGCACAGGTACTCTTCCCCCGTATCCAGAAAACGCTCCCGCTGTACGCCCGCCAGCAAAGGCAGCGCCGGGTCGGTTTGTTGTTGCAGGCTTTGCAGGTCCCGGAGCAGGGTGAGCGATAGCCAACGCCGGCAATAGTGTTCATTGAGGCCCGAAGCATGGGGCTGGTGCCGGCGGTGGAGGTGGAGTTCTTTGTCCATATCGAAACCGTCGCGATCCAGGTCGTGGATGAAACGCAGGAAAAAAACCTTGTCGAGGCCGAATTCTTTGGTCAGCAGATTGAAGCGCTGGAACAGCACCTCCGGACTGGCCTGGTATTTGGCCATGAGCTGCAGCAGGATTTGCCCGTCCCAGACGGGCTGGCTGAAAAAGTCCCGGATGTCGCGCACGAAAGCCTGGCGATTGATCAGAATAGCCACGGCGAAGTAGGCCGCCTTGTAGTTGCTCAGCGTTTGTTCGAACGAACTGATGCGTAGAAAATTGGAGGTGAGCGGCCGCTCTTTTAATTCCAACACATTGAATCCCAGTTCTTTTGCTAACTGAAAAGTGCGTTGCCGTTCATTCAGCCGGCCGTTGAGCAACAGGCGTTTCGATTTGGGCTGGTACAAGGACCGCAGGCCCTGCAAGGCCGGATAAAGCGCCAAGCCCTGTTCGTCGATGTGGTAACCGTACTGCGTTTCCAGCAACTCCTTCAATAAGCCTGGCGGCACCCCGCCGTTGGCCGGCAGGCCATACTGCTGCACAAAAGCGTCAGCGGCCGTCTCGATTTCTTCAAAATAGTTGGTGCGCAGTTCCTGGTAGGCCCGTAAAGCGGCGAAGAAAAAGTTCTCGTCGCGCAGCGAGTAGTTGCGGGCAATTTCGAGCAGGGCAGAGATAAAAGCGTTGACCCGGTCGGGCGCGCGGGCAATGATTTCGATCACCTGCTGCAGTTCGATGCCGAAGAGATCGAGGGGCAGCTCGTTTAAAAAATTGCTTTGCAGCAGGTCGCCCAGCGGAGCGAACTGCTTGGTGAGTTCCGACGAGGCCAGAAAGGCGGGGGTCAGGCCCAGCGCAGCGGCCAAACGTTCCTGATTGGCGGGCTGCGGGTATTTTTTGCCTTTCTCGATTTCGTTGAGGTAGGAGACGGAAATGCCGGTCTGGCGGCTCAATTCCTCGAAATTCCAGCCCTTTTCCTGACGGAACTGACGAACTTTCAACCCAAAGATGATGCGTTTGTGAACTGCGGTGGCCATAGTCGGGGGTAAAAGTAGGACGGGGGAATGGGTTTCGCGACCGGACTGGCAGCGGTTTTTTGCAAAAAACCGCTGCCAGTCCGGTCGCGAAACCCATTCCCCCGTCCTACT
>JBKJKS010000373.1:0-14022 GCA_046597295.1 Saprospiraceae bacterium | reverse complement strand
GTACATCGGCGGAAAGCAGTGCGCCACCCTGCAGACGCCGTGATAAGTCGTGAAAAACGCGATTGCCTGCGGCCATCCGGCCTTCCACCACGTTGCGCAACATCCGCATGCCGGTGGCATGGCTCATGCTCAGTACCGACTCGGGGTGAAACTGGATGCCTTCGATGGGCAGGCTTTTGTGCCGGACGGCCATGACCACACTATCGGCGGAGCGGGCGCTTACCTCCAGATCGGCGGGGACCGCCTCTGCTGCCCAGGAATGGTAGCGGGCGACCCGGCAGTCGGGTTCCAGGCCGGTGAAAATACCGCGGCCGTCGTGCTGGATCGGCACGGCTTTGCCATGGACGGGGGGAATATTAGCGAGACGACCGCCAAAAAATTCAACCAGGGCCTGGTGGCCCAAGCAGACGCCAAGGATGGGCTTGCTTTGGTAAAAACGAGCGATAATGGCCATCATGTTGCCGGCATTGCGCGGCACGGAAGGCCCGGGCGAGAGCACCAACAGATCGAAATCCTCCTGCGCCAGCACATCCGGCGCTACCGTGTTGCGGTAAACCTGCACCGTACAGCCTAACTGCCGAAAAAAATCCACGAGGTTGTACGTGAACGAGTCGTAGTTGTCGAGTACCAGTATTTTCATAGGGGAAAGATATCGTTTTAGTGGGGAAATGTGTTGTAACACTGTATCAGTACGATGATGCAAAGATGCGCTAAAAAACTCCGGCTTTGCAAGGGCCGGAGTTAATTTTTTTCTACGCCTGTTCTCCTACACCTCGTAGGAGAATAGGCGTGGATGGTCATTATTTGCCAAATGCTTTTTTTAATTCACCAGCCGCCAGCGCCTGGGCGGCTTTGGCCTCGGGCAGCACGGCGGCCATACCGAAAAACTCGTGGGTGACGCCATCGTATTTTTTGACCATGACCGCTACACCGGCCTCTTTCAGTTTGTCCGCCAGCATCTGTCCGTCGCTTTGCAGCGGATCTATCTCCGCGAGGATGACAGTCGTTGGCGGCATGCCTTTCAAGTTGGCCTTAACCAGGGAAATCATCGGATTGTTACCGGCGGCTTTGTTGGGCAGATATTTGTCAAAAAACCAGCCCATCATCGGTTTATCCAATGGTTTAGCACCAGCGTATTGCTGGTAGGAAGGCGTATTCATATCATACGACGCAATGGGATACACCAGTACTTCGTGCAGGGGCAGCATCACTTTTTTGTCGCGGGCCATCATACTGACGGAAGCGGCCAGGTTGCCACCGGCACTTTCCCCGACGACAGCCACTCGTTTTGGATCGCCCTGAAAAGAAGCGGCATTTTTCAGCACCCATTCGTAAGCGGCGTACGAATCATTGTGGGCCGTGGGAAACTTGAACTCCGGCGATTTACGATAGGCCAC
The DNA here is from genome assembly GCA_046597295.1 of Saprospiraceae bacterium. GTDB lineage: Bacteria > Bacteroidota > Bacteroidia > Chitinophagales > Saprospiraceae > M3007. The sequence continues at coordinate 12,625 of JBKJKS010000373.1, read as the reverse complement.
CGATACGACTATAGCGCCCACCTGCTCGGACAGCCCCCGCGCTGATCCATCGTATACATCCGGGCTACCGATCACCCAACCGCCGCCGTGGTAGAATACAATGACCGGGAAAGGGGCGGTGCCCGTTTTTGGCGTATACATACGCAGGTGAATGTTTCCGCCTTTTACGGGGATAAGCTTGCCCATGGTGTCGACCATGGAAGGCGGTACTATGATGTTTTTCTCTTTAATCAAAGCCATCACCGCATCGGTGGGCGTCGGGTTTTTGCGGGCTTCCTGCGCCGTCAGTTGCGGAATGGGCGGGGGATTGAAACTCATCAGTTTTTCGATCACCGTTTGCATCTGCGGCGTGATGCTCGGAGCCCAGTCGGGCTTGGGACCACTTGGCTTGAGTTCGCCTTGTTTAGGCGTCGTGTCTTTTTGTACAGCCGGCGGAATAGTAACCACCGACTTGTTCTTGGGCGCAGCATCGCCACAAGCGGCCAGCAGACAGAAGAGTGAAAAGAACAGTAATAATGAAAAGTGCCGGAGAATGGTCGGCAACTGGTAAGGCGACAGCACGTGATTGATTTGTTTCATGGTGACAGACTCGGTTTTTATGAACTGATATACGAATGCCGGTTGGTCTACACCAACCGGCATTCGTATAAAACGTTAAAAAAACATGCCATTCGTCGATGTCAATAGCGGACGATCAGAACTTGCTCCTCAGCGAATTTCCCACTTCCGGGTTTTGAAAAAGCGGATCACCAAATACACCAGCAAACCTGCCGGGCCGGTAATCAGGGTGAGCAACAAGCTGGGCACCACCAGTAGGTGCGGAATACCTTCCTGGCGGGCGTCATGGACCTGCCAGATGCCGACCAGCAGGCAGAAAGACAGGTAGTTCAACCAACCGGTGAGCAGCATTTCCTTGCTGCGAAACAGGTTTTCAAAGCCGTCTAGCGACCACAGGTTGCCTCCGGCGCTTTCCGAGCCGAGGTAGCTTAGGGTGAACCAGGTGGCCACCAGGAACAGCAGAATTGCGGCGATAAAAGCGACCAGTTCCGTACGCCGCCAATTGGGCACAAAAATCAGCAGGGCCCAGGGCAAAAAGATGATAATGCTGGCGTACCAGTAGAAATCGTCGGAGGACATTTTTTAAAGGAATGTGGCCAATTTGAGAAACATGGTTAATGTGGATATACGGCCGGGACAGCAAGCTTGGCTAAACCTGAAAAAAATCCCTTCATGCCTTGCCCCGGTTCACTCGTTTACAATTTTCAGGCTCAGATCAAGGGGCTGGGCCGAGTGGGTGAGCGCACCGGTGGATACGTAGTTGACGCCGGTTTGGGCAAAGCGGCGGACATTGTACAGCGTGATACCCCCTGAAGCCTCGGTCTCGAAACGGCCGGCCACCAGGGCCACGGCTTCGCGCAGGATAGCGACCTCGAAGTTGTCGAACATGATGCGGCTGATGCCGCCCGTTTCGAGCACTTCTTCCACTTCCACGAGGTTGCGGACCTCCACGGTGATACTGAGATCCAGGTCTTTGCTTTGCTGGTACTGGTGCGCGCGTTCGATGGCCGCGCGGATGCCGCCGGCGGCGTCCACGTGATTGTCCTTGATCATCATCCAGTCGTAAAGTCCCCAGCGGTAATTCTCGCAGCCACCAATCTTGACCGCCCATTTTTCCAGAAAGCGGATGAGCGGAGTGGTTTTGCGGGTGTCCAGCACCTTGACAGGCAGGTCGGCGACCTCGAAAGCGAAACGGCTGGACAAGGTAGCGATGCCGCTCATGCGCTGCATGCAGTTCAGGAGCAGGCGTTCGGCTTGTAGCAGGGCGCGGGTTTGTCCTTCTACTTCGAAGGCTATGTCACCGAACAATACGTCGTCGCCGTCTTTCTTGTTCAGTTTGATCGTGGCTTGGGGATCCAGGTAGCCGATGATGTGCTGGGCCAGCTCGATGCCGGCAATAATGCCGTAGTCTTTGACCTTGAGCACCGCGCGGTTCCGCTTATCGGCCGGAATAGTGGCTAAAGAAGTATGGTCGCCCTCGCGAATATCTTCGCGGAGACCGGCGGCGATGAAGGCCTGTATATCTTGGTCGGTGATCGGTTCAGGTCGCATATCAGACGGGTAAAAGTAAGGTCGAAGGTGGTCGTTGAGCGGACAAAGAGACGAATTTTACGGCAGTTAAAGCAAAAATAACGCCGGAGCATAAGCGGTTATGCTCCGGCGCGGCCGGCTAAAACATATCGTAGTACATTTTTAAAGTAGCATCGGTTTCCTTTTCCTTGATGGCATCGAGGATGGTTTGCAGGTTATCGGCTTTTGCCGTATTGCCTTTGGTGCGCAGGTCGGTGCGCAGGTCGGCGATGGCCTTGGTCGAAGCGAAACGCCGCCACTGGCTGGTCTGCATGTTCAGCGAAATAGACTTCAGTTTTTCCACGCCGGCGTCCAAGGTCGCTGCGTCGTCCAGACCGGTCAGGAATTTCTGATAATTATCGAAGAACGAAAAAGCCGGCATAAAGTCCACCTTATCCACCTTTTGCTCGTAAAAAGCCAGATTGCTGCGGTCCGGCTGCAGGCTGTACAATTCAGCCAGCGTGGCGATGATGGCATCGCTGTCGTCGTTCTGCAGTTCTTTGGAAGCCGCCAGGGCGGAGGGTGGATCCAGCTTGGTCAGCGCGCCGAGCGAGACACCGACCACACTGTAGGGCTGCGTGACGGCCAGCCCTTTTTGTAGGATTGGTACGTACTTCTTATCGCCGGTTTCGCCCAACAGGCTGAGCGCGGCAGCCCGCACATTCGGTTCGGGATCGCTCTCGGCCAGCTTGATCACGGCAGCCAGCACGGTGGCGTTATTCAGGTCGGGGGCCTCCAGCCCGGCCAGGCGCAGGCTCCAGAATTTATCATTCAGGGCTTCGGCCAGCACGGTTTTGGTCAAGGGTGAATCGCTGCTTCTTAGGCCATCCAGGGCCTCCTGGCGGTCGCGGAACAGCGGCGCGTGGCGGTACATGAAAGCGAACTCATCCGGGGTGTGGTTATCCGTTTTTACGCTGAGCAGGGCTTTTTCGGCATCCACGTTGATCAGGGCCGGTTTGGCCGGCGCATCAAAGGTGAACGTCTGTTCCCGCTTAGTCAGCCGGATGCGCTGGCGGGTAGCCTGGCCATTGGCATCATACACGTCCACGGCCATCGGCAGGTCGAAGACGTGGGTGACGCCACTGCCTTCCTGGCTTTGCACGATGGTTACGCTGGCTTTTTTAGCCGCTTCATCCCAGCCGTACTTGATATCCAGCATCGGGTGGCCGGCCCCGTAGAACCACTGGTTCCAGAACCAGCTCAGGTCCTGACCGGTCACGTCTTCAAAAGCCAGGCGCAGTTCGTGCGACTCCACATCGGTGTATTCGTTTCTTTTCAGGTAGCGCTGCAGGGCGGTGAAAAAAGCCTCGTCGCCTACGTAATTGCGCAGCATGTGCAACGTGGCGCCGCCCTTGTTGTAGGAGTGCGCATCGAACATATCCTCCCGGCTGGCGTAGCCGAAATGGATCAGCGGGTGCCCGCCGCCGGCCGCCGAAAAGATATAGCCCTGCTGCTCGTCCAGTTCGTGGTGATCGGCGGTTTCGCGGCCGTGCTTATGCTCCAGCCAGAGGTATTCGGAGTAATTGGCAAACCCTTCGTTAAGGGTCAGGTTAGACCAGCTTTCGGTGGTCACCAGGTCGCCGAACCACTGGTGAAACATTTCATGGGCCACGACCTTTTCATTGGTCATGTGCTCATCCAGCAGTTCGCGTTTGTTTTTCTGCATAAACTCGCCGAAAATGACCGCCGTGGTATTTTCCATGGCGCCGCTCACGTAGTCGCGGACGACCACCTGCGAAAACTTGGACCAGGGGTACACGTAGCCCAGTTTGGTGCTGAAAAACTCCAGCATTTCGGTGGTGTAAGGGTAAATATCGCGGGCGTAGGGCTCATATTTCGGCTCCACGTAGTAGTCCACGTCGATGCCGCGCCACTTGTCTTTCACCACGGCGTATTCGCCGATGGCCATCATGAACAGGTAGGGCGCATGGGGTTTGTCCATTTTCCAGTAGTCCGTACGGGTGCCGTCGGCGTTCTTTTTGGAAGAAACCATAATACCGTTGGACAGGGTCTTGTACTGGTTATCCACCGTGATGTACATTTCCTGGGTGCAGCGTTCGTTGGGCTTATCCACCGTCGGGAACCAGAAGGAGTTGCTTTCCGTCTCGCCCTGGGTCCAGATCTGTTTGGGTTTGGTGGCATCGGCGCCGTCGGCATTGATAAAGTACAGGCCTTTATCCTGGGTGATGGCGGCACTGCCGCCAATGCTTTCGCGTTCGTCGGGTTTGGCCACATAGGTGATGGCGATTTTGAATTCCTCGGTGCGGGTGTAGGTCTTGCCGAGACGGACGACCAGTTGCTCGTTGTTGTAGTCGTACTTCAACGGTTCCGTTTTTCCGTCGAAGGTCACGGAGGTGATATCGAAATTTTTGGCATCCAGCGTGACGATGTCGGTGGCGTAGAACCAGGGGCGGAGGGTGAGCGTAGCTTTGCCATTGGCCCGCTTCTTGGCCCAGTCGAAAGATATGGCGATTTTGGTATGGATCAGGTCGTGCTCGAAGGTATGCGAGGGATTGTACGGGGCGAGCGTATCCAGTTGGGTGGGTTGGTCGGGGGTTATGTCCACGCCTTCCAGGTTATACTCCGTGGGTTCATCGGCTTCTACTTCCCCCATCGTCGGTTTGCCCAACGTATCCCAGGCGGGTTCGTTGGCGGGCGGCGGGGTGGAAACGGTTTTGGTGCCGGTCTTGGGGGTGCAGGCTGACCACAGGGCAAGGACGACCAACAGGGTCGGAAGGAGGTTTTTCATCAAAACGAAAAGTGAGTGAAACAGAGAGGTTTAGTATTGGAGTGGTGTACAAAGTGCAAATTTGGGCATTCAGTTCGCAGCTTTTACCAAAATTTGCGGCGTTTTCGGCGAAGCGCCGCTAAATCACCTTTTTCAACGCAAAAAAACGTTCGTGGAACCAAAATCGTACTTTTATCGAATACAGGAGTTCGCCTGGCTGTACGGCCCCAAAATGCTGACAGCGGTTGCGCTGCTGTTCATCGGCTTGGTTGAAGCTGTCGTTTCAGATCCACGATATCAGTTTGGCGAAGGAGCGGAGAAGGGAGGAGGTGTAGGGCCAATTGTCTGTAGATGATCAGCGATGCCCGGTTTGAAAAAAGCCCGGGTGTAATTTGAATTTTTTGACCGATTTACCTGGCTATCAATACCTTTCGAATAAGGTAGCCCTTCCTCTTTCAAATGAAGGTCTTTCTCGAGTCCTTCCAGCCTTAGCATAAAATAAGCGGGCCCACCGGAACTTCCTTCCCATCGTTCCCGGTTAAGCCAACTTTCCGCCGCCAGAAGCGTCCTTTTGCGCAGCTTTCGTCCGCACCTAACCATGACCACGACCACGACCGAAACCTACTTCCAGCGCGTCCGCCGCGTCGTTCGCCAGGCCGTGAACGGCGAAGAGCAGGACTTCACGAAGGGCAGCATCGACCGGGCCATTGTGCTGCTGGCCATCCCTATGATCCTGGAGATGGCTATGGAGTCGTTGTTCGCGGTAGTGGATGCTTTCTTCGTTTCCAGGATCAGCGTACAGGCCGTGGCCACGGTGGGCCTGACCGAGTCGGTGCTGACCCTCGTCTACTCCATCGCCATCGGTCTCAGCTCCGCAGCGACGGCCATGGTCGCCCGGCGCATCGGCGAAGGCGACCCGAAAGCAGCGTCCAAGGCCGGCGCGCAGGTCATGCTGATCGGGCTGGCCGTTTCGCTATGCATTGCCGTGCCGGGCTACTTTTTCGCCGAAGATATTTTGAACCTGATGAGCAGCGATCCGGCCCTGGCCGCCAACGGCCAGCAGTTCACCCGGCTCATGCTCGTCGCCAACCTGCCCATCCTATTCCTCTGGATGCTCAACGGCGTTTTTCGCGGCGCGGGCGACGCGGCCACCGCCATGCGGGCGCTGTGGCTGGCCAATGCGGTGAATATTGTGCTCTGTCCGCTGTTCATCTTCGGTTGGGGGCCGGTTCCGGCGCTGGGATTACTGGGTTCGGCGGTGGCCACCACCATTGGGCGTTCGTTGGGCGTGGGCTATCAGCTCTGGCACCTTTTCGGCGTCGGCAAAATTCTCAAGTTGCGCCTGGCTTACCTGCGCCCCGACCCAAAGATCATTCTAAAGCAACTGTCCCTGGCGGCCGGCAGCACCGGGCAATACCTGATCGCTTCGGCCAGCTGGATCTTTCTGGCCTCCATCCTGGGACAGATCGGCACCAGCGTGACCGCCGGCTACACCATCGCTATCCGGCTGATTATTTTCGCCATCCTGCCGTCCTGGGGCATGGCCAATGCGGCGGCCACGCTGGTCGGCCAGAACCTGGGCGCCGGGCAGCCGGACCGGGCCGAACGCTCGGCCTGGCGCGCCGGACACATCAACCTGATCTTTATGGCCTTTATCGCCCTGCTCTACGTGAGCAGTGCACCCTACCTGATCCGGCTCTTTACCCAGGAGCCGGACGCCGTGGCCGCCGGATCGTTCGCGCTACGCATTATTGCCGGCGGCTACGTGTTCTACGGCTACGGCATGATCCTGGCCCAGGCCATCAACGGCGCCGGCGACACCCGCACCCCGACCATCCTCAATTTCGTGTGCTTCTGGCTGCTCGAAATGCCGCTGGCCTGGTTATTGGCCCTGCATCTGGGCTGGGGACAAACGGGCGTCTACACCTCCATCGTGGTGGCCGAATCCTGCCTGGCGCTGGGCGCCATCTGGTTTTTCCGCCGGGGACGCTGGAAGCTGGCCAAGGTGTAACCGCCAAAAGCCGGCCGGTCCGTAGGCAAATTTTTTACCTTTGTCAAAAATCACGATCGGGTTATGACATGTTGGAAAAAAACCGGCGCCTGGGCCTGGGTATTTCTACTCGCTGCCTGCCAGCCGCCCGCTGCGGATAACCGCATGGAACAGCTGGCCAAAGGCTGCTGCGAATGCACTGCGGCATTGCTCCAACTAAATGGGCAAGCCGCCCAAGCGCCCGAAAAGGCGGATTTCAAAGCCCTGGAAGCCGAATATCAACGGACCCGAACCTGTCTCACGACGGTCACCAACCAGTTCGGCAAACTCAAAGCCGACGAACTGACCGCCTTGAAACAGTATCTCCAGCCTAAGTGCCCCAGCCTCGCCGGACAACACGAGCTGCTGCGCGAAATGCTGGGGGAATAATTTTCCACAATAGCACATTCATTACTATGGCTCAAATCGCGCTTGCAGGGATGCGCTTCCATGCCTTTCATGGGGTCCACGAGGCCGAACAAATTATCGGAACGGAGTTCGTGGTGGATGTGGTGATCCGCGCCGGGATTGCCAAGGCGGCCCTCACCGACAACGTGGCCCTAACGATCAACTACGAGACCGTCTATCAAATTTGCCGGCTCGAAATGGAAAAGCCGAAACGCCTGCTGGAGTCGGTCGTGATGGGCATTATCGAACGGATGAAACATCAGTTCGGCGATATGTACGGGCTGCGGGTACGGGTGCGCAAATTAAATCCGCCCATGGGTGGCCGCATCGCCGAGTCCTGGGTGGAGGAAGAGCTGGACTTTGTAAGCGACTGTCCCCGCTGCAAGCGAAAATTCGTGCAGTACGAGCCGGGCGACTGCTGGGCGCATTTCCCCAATCTGCACCCGGCCACCCGCGAAACCCTCGAGCGACAATACGGCGGGCGCTGCCTTTGCAAGGACTGCCTGCAGTTCTACGCCGGATAAGAGTAGGGACGTTCTATCCACCGGCCATTTCCGGCCATTCATTTCACCAATCCTACGGCTCACCACTATTCCCTTGTGCCCGGCCCCCGAAGCGGGCAGGTTTGCAGCATCGAAAACAGTTTTTCACCAAAACAAAAGATGATGCACACGCTACGCCTGCTACTGTTCCTTGCTCTTTCCTGGCTGCCCTTGCTGCTGTACGCCCAAACCTCCACGCTGCGCGGCACCGTGCGCGATCAGCAGTCCGAAACGCCGCTCACCGGCGCCACCATTCAGGTACTAAATCTCGAGCCTGTTATTGGCGCCACATCCGATGCCGACGGCTTTTTTACGCTGACCAACGTCCCCGTCGGGCGTCAAACCCTGCGTATCACCTACCTGGGCTACGAGCCGCAAACCGCACAAAATATCCTGGTCACCGCCGGTAAAGAAGTGCAGCTGGACATCCGGTTGGAAGAATCGTACACCAGCATGAACGAGGTAGTCATTACCGCCAAAACCGATAAGGACCAACCGACCAACGAACTGGCCACCATTTCGGCCCGACAGTTCAATACGGAAGAGGTGCAGCGTTACTCCGGCGGGCGCAGCGACGTGTCGCGCCTGGTCGCCAATTTTGCGGGTGTCGCCACTTCCAACGATTCGCGCAACGACATCGTGATTCGTGGCAACTCGCCCACCGGGGTGCTGTGGCGCATGGAAGGCATTCCGATCCCCAGCCCGAACCACTATTCCACACTCGGTACCACCGGCGGCCCGGTCTCCGCCCTGAACCCGAACATCATTGCTAACTCGGATTTTTTGACGGGCGCCTTTCCTGCCGAATATGGCAATGCGCTGGCCGGCGTCTTCGACATCAATCTGCGCACCGGCAACCGGGACCGCCAAGAATACACCGCCCAGCTGGGCGCGTTTTCCGGTCTGGAAGCCATGGCGGAAGGCCCCTTGGGTAAAAAGAACGGTTCGTTCGTCGTCGCTTTTCGGAATTCCTTCGTCGAACTGGCTTCCGCAGCCGGGTTGAGCGTAGGCACGGCGGCCACCCCCAAATACAGAGACCTCAGCTTTAACCTGGACTTCGGCAACGGGAAAACGGGCAAATGGTCGGTATTCGGCATCGGCGCCACCAGTTCCATTGACTTTTTGGGCGCAGAGATCGATACGACGGACCTCTTCGCCAATCCCGATGAAAATGCTTACGTGCGCTCCCAATTCGGCGTACTGGGCGTAAAGAACAACCTGTTGCTCAACGACCATGCCTACATCCGCACGGTGCTGAGCGCTTCGTATGCTGGCAACACCTTCACCAGCGACGACCTGGCCATGACCGAAGATGACGGCAGCCTGCTGCAAACCAACGACGTGCGCGACGATCAGCTGACCTACCGCCTGTCTTCTTTTTACAACAATAAAATCACCAAACGCTTCACCGTGCGGACGGGCCTGCTGGTCCAGCAGCAGCAACTCGACACCCGGGTGGACACCCGGGAAGGTCAAACCGATCTCGATAATGACGGACGGCCCGACCGGGTGACGCAGCGGGATTTCAACGGTTCGTTCCACCTCTCCGAAGCGTACGCGCAGGCGCAATACCGCCTGACCGAAGAACTGACCGCGAATGTGGGCGTGCACGGCCAGTACTTTGCCAAAACCGAGGACCTGGCGGTAGAACCGCGGGCGGCGCTGAACTGGCAATTTTCGCCGCAGCAACGGATCAGCCTCGGCTACGGCCTGCACAGCCAGAGCCAGCCGCTGCCGGTGTTCCTGTTCCGCGAACGGCAGGCCGACGGCAGCACCGTCGCCAAAAATGAAAATCTGGGCTTCACCCGCAACCAGCACCTCGTGCTGGGCTATGATTTCAAGCCGGCGGTCACCTGGCGCATCAAGGCGGAGGCCTACCTCCAGTGGCTGAGCAACATTCCGGTGGAGGCTGCGCCCAGCAGTTTTTCGCTGCTGAATGCGGGTGCCGATTTTGTTTTTCCCGACAAAGGCAATCTCGTGAACACGGGTACCGGTACGAATCAGGGCCTTGAGTTGACCATCGAGAAATTTTTCAGCCGGGGCTGGTACAGCCTGGTGACGGCCAGCCTTTTCGATTCCCGGTATAAGGGTTCCGACGGGGTGGAGCGGGAGACCGCCTTCAACGGCAAGTACGTCCTCAATGCGCTGGCCGGCAAGGAGTTCCAGATCGGCTCCACGGGTCGGCGCTTCCTCACCCTGGATACCAAACTGACCACGGCCGGCGGCCGCCCCTACACCCCCGTGAACCTGGAAGCCAGCCGCCAGGCAGGACGCGAAATACTGTATGAAGACCGGGCCTTTAGCGGGCGGCTGGACGATTATCTGCGCTGGGACGTCAAAATAGGCATGCGCCTGAACAGCGCCAGGCGCAAACTCTCGCAAACGTTTTTCCTGGATTTCCAGAACGTGACCAACCATGCCAACATCTTCGCCCTGCAGTACAACGAGGTGAAGGGCAACGTGGGCCGGGTGGATCAGATCGGTTTTTTCCCGGATGTGCTGTACCGGGTGGAATTTTAAGGGTAACAGGTTTAGAACGGGTTTAGGGGATTTAGGAGGTTTAGGAGGTTTAGAAAAATTCAGAGGGCTTAGAATGGCTGTTATCAAGTGCCTTTTTTTCTAAACCCCGCTAAACCCCGCTAAATTTCATCTAAACCCGCCTGAACACACCTATTTTTGTTTTTCAAGTAACTCGAACATGCAACCCTATACCCTCATCGGCGCGGGCGGCGCCATCGGCCATCCACTGGCCAAAATGCTCCTCGATCAACAGCAGCCGGTACGCCTGCTGTCGCGCTCCGGGGCAGCTTCGCCGGGTGCCGAATCGCGCAAAACCGACGTGTTCAACCTGACCGAACTGACGGAGGCCGTACGCGGCTCCCGGGTGGCTTTCCTGTTGGTCGGGCTGGAGTACAACACCAAATTCTGGCAGGAAAAATGGCCGGTCGTGATGCAAAACACCCTCCGGGCCTGTGCGGAAACGGGGGTGCCGCTCATTTTCTTCGATAATGTGTACATGTATGGGCCGGTCGCTGGCAAGATGACGGAGGAAAGCCCATTTCATCCCAGTAGTAAGAAAGGTGAAGTGCGCGCCCAGATTGCCACCCAGCTGCTGGATGCCGTGCAGCGCGGCGAGCTGCGGGCCAGCATTGCCCGGGCGGCAGATTTCTACGGCCCCTGGGCGGATGAGAAAAGTATTTTCTACGTCACCGTACTCAAGAACCTGGCAGCGGGCAAGAAAGCCCAATGGCTCGGCAATCCGGCCATGCCCCACTCCATGTCGTATACGCTGGATTGCGCTCGTGCGCTGCTTACCTTGGCCGATGATCCTACGTCGTTCAACCAGACCTGGCACGTGCCCACCTATAATCCGCCGCCGGTGCCGACCGAACTGATCCAAATGGCTGCCAGCGAGATGGGTGTAGCCAACAAGGGCGTACAGGCGGCCTCGAAAAATATCGTCCGGCTGTTAGGTCTGTTCATGCCCATCATGCGGGAAATGGTCGAAATGATTTACCAGACCGAACGTCCCTATTGGTTCGATTCGACTAAATTTGAGCTGCGCTACAGCGTACAGCCGACGTCCTACGCACAGGGGATCCGGGAAACGGTGGACTTTTTTAAACTGAAAAACAGCGCTGGATGAACAGCCGCTCTTGCTTCCAGGAAGTGGTCGGTTTCAATGACCGCTGGTTGATCATCATCGGTCTGCCCCTGGCCAGTGTGCTGATCTCGCTGCTGTTGTTTGGCGACGCGTATGCGAAAAAAGACTGGGGTTTCGTGACGGTTTGCCTGGGGATGTCTTTTTTGCACACGGCGGTTTTCTGGTTTTCCCTGCGCTGGGTCTACTATCGTTCCAAGTTGCGTTATCCGCGCTTTGAACAGATCGGGGGGCGGCTGAGCTGGTTTTTGCTGGCTTTCTTCACCATTTATTTTACGGTGAATAAAGGACTGGTCTTATTTTTCAATTGGTGGTCACCGGATCATGGGGAGAATGATCCCAATCATGTGGTGTCGTTCGTCTCGGCATTTCTGATGTCGGCCTTACTGATTGTACTGTACGAAGCACTGTCGTTTTATATCCAATTGCAGCGGACGATCGCTGAAAAAGCGACCCTGGAGCGCCAGAATGTGGAATCCCAGCTCGAAGGGCTGCGCAACCAGGTGAATCCCCATTTCCTGTTCAATAGTCTGAATACGCTGGTCTATCTGATTCCCGAGGATGCGGACAAGGCGGTGCGTTTCGTACAGCAGTTGAGCAAAGTGTATCGCTATGTGCTGGAAAGCCGCGATGCCAAAATCATCCCCCTCGCCGAGGAACTGGAGTTTTTGAAGTCTTATATTTTTCTGCTGAAAGAACGCTTTGGCGACAATTTGCAGATCGAGCTGCGGGATCTGGATAAAAGAGAACATACCGCGATCGTACCCCTGACCCTGCAAATGCTGTTCGAAAATGCCATTAAGCACAATATTATATCCACTGAAAAGCCACTACGCATTGAGGTGTTTGCTGAAAATGGTCATCTGGTGGTGCGCAACAACCTGCAGCGGAAAAATCAGGTGATGGATTCCACCGGCGTGGGTCTGCAGAACATCAAAGATCGTTACCGGATGTTGACCGACAGTGAGGCCGAGGTAATTGTGTCGCGGGAATATTTCACGGTCATTCTGCCGGCTATTGAAAGCCTGCAACGGGCCTGAAGTGCTTTTCGAACCCGTATATTTGTACAAAAATATCGCCGCTATGATTGCTGCTGCTTTGCCACGGACTTTAGAGGAACGCCTCGAAAC
>JBKJKS010000680.1:0-4389 GCA_046597295.1 Saprospiraceae bacterium | reverse complement strand
TCAACAGGAAACATCACGATGAAGTCCCCCTCCCTTTCGGGGGAGGGGCTAGGGGTGGGGTTTTTCCTATTTTCGCCCCCTGCTATGAGAAACGACTTTTTAGAAGAATTGCGCTGGCGCGGCCTCATCCACGACATGACCCCCGGGCTCGAAGAACATCTGCAGCACGGACCCGTCCGCGGCTACATCGGCTTCGACCCGACCGCGCCTTCCATGACCATCGGCAACTATGTGCAGATTATGCTGCTGACCTTCCTGCAACGGGCCGGTCACCAGCCCGTGGTGCTCATGGGCGGCGCCACCGGACGCATCGGCGATCCCAGCGGCAAGGACAAGGAGCGCGATCTCAAGAGCTTCGAGGAACTGGACCGCAATACTGCCCACCAGGCCGCACAGGCCCGCCGCCTGCTGGACTTCTCGCCCGAGCTACCCAACCCGGCGCTGCTGGTGAACAACTACGATTTCTACCGGGATATGAACGTGCTGGATTTCCTGCGCGAAGTCGGCAAGTACCTGACCGTCAATTATATGCTCTCGAAAGAGAGCGTCCAGCGCCGCCTGGAAAGTGGCATTTCGTTCACCGAATTCAGCTACCAGCTGCTCCAGGGCTATGACTTCGTGCTGCTGCGCCGGCAGCACGGTATCACCCTGCAAATGGGCGGCAGCGATCAGTTCGGTAATATTACGGCCGGGGTGGAACTGGCCCGCAAAATTGATGAGGCCAAAGTATTCGCCGTCACCACGCCGCTGCTCACCAAGAGCGATGGTACCAAGTTCGGTAAGAGCGAGGCCGGTAATATCTGGCTGGACGCACAGCTCACCAGCCCCTATAAATTTTACCAATTCTGGCTGAATGCCGACGACCGCGACCTGCCGAAATTCCTGCGTTATTTCTCGCTGCGAGACCGCAGTGAGATCGAAGCGCTGGAGGCCAGTGAAAGTTCGCAAACGATCAAGCGCCGGTTTGCCGAAGAGATCACCGTGCGCATCCACGGCGCGGAAGCGTTCCGGGAAGTGCTGGCCATGTCCGAAGTGCTGTTCGACGCCAAAGCCAGCGTGGAGACGTTGAGCGGCCTCCATGCGGGATTACTGCAACAAATGGCGGAGATTATTCCATCGCCCATCGTGGAGGAGGCCGTGCTGCAGAACGGCATTGGTATTCTCGATTTTCTTTCCGAAAAGACCGGTATGCTGGACAGCCGCAGCGAAGCCAAGAAAGCCATCCAGAACAATGCTGTGTCAGTGAACAAGCGGAAGATCAGCGACCCGAATACGATACTTTCTTCCGCCGATCTGCTGCACGGGCAGTACCTGCTGGTGGAAAATGGGAAGAAGAATAAGTATTTGGTGCAGGTGCGATGAGGGCTACTTCTCCAGCAAACTCCCCGCCTCCAGCAACCGGTTCTCCCCCCGTTGATACAGCATATAATTAAAGCCCGGATGAATACTGAAGGCCCCGTGGCGTCCCTTTTTATCCACCGCAATAAAACCCACCTGGGCCTCCGGCGTCTCCGCCCGGTATTTGCGGGCAATACGTTTGACGGCTGATTCGACCGCTTTCTGCGGGTGCGCGCCGCGGCGCATTTCTTCCACGACCAGGAAGCTGCCGAGGGTGCGCAGCACCAGTTCGCCGAGACCCGTCGCCGCTGCGCCGCCCACTTCATTGTCCACGAACATGCCGGCGCCAATGATCGGGCTGTCGCCCACCCGGCCGTGCATTTTGAAGGCCAGCCCGCTGGTGGTGCAGGCTCCGGCGATGCGCTGCTGCAGGTCCAGGGCCACCATGCCGATGGTGTCGTGCCGCTCGATGTTGATGACCGGATGATATTCCGCTTTCTTTTTCCAGTCTTCCCAGGCCTGGCGGGCGCCTTCGGTCAGCAGGTTTTCTTTTTTAAAGCCCTCCTGCAGCGCGAACTGCAACGCCCCTGCGCCGACCAGCATCACGTGGGGGGTTTTTTCCATGACCCGCCGGGCCACGCTGATCGGGTGCATGATGTGCTGCAGAAAGGAGACCGAGCCGGCCCGGCCCAGTTCATCCATGATACAGGCATCGAGTGTGACGAAGCCGTCGCGGTCGGGCCAGCCGCCATAGCCCACGCTGCTGTCGTTGGGATCGGCTTCCGGAATACGCACCCCGGCCTCTACGGCATCGAGCGCATGCCCACCCCCGGCGAGTACTTGCCAGGCGGCGGCACTGGCCAGCACATTTTTCCAGGTGGCGATGACCACCGGAAAGGCATTTTTAGCGGGCGGCTCGAACCGGGCGGCCGTCGCGTTCCAGAAACCGGCACTGCCGGCAGCGGCCGTACCAAACAGGGTATTTTTTAAAAAAGAGCGACGAGAAGCCATGGTTCGGATGATTGAAGGTGGGAGTTGCATTTTTATTACAGACTACAGTATGGCCGGCTTCGGACACCGCCACCCGTCGTATCTTGGGCACAAAATATCGGCTTATGGTAAAAACTGCGTGCCTGACCATTTTTTTTCTTTTGTCCCTGCTGGCCTGCCAACGCAGCGTTCCGCCCGCCGAAGATGCGACCGTCTGGAAAAAAGTACTGCTGAATTTCAAACAACTGGACGCCGACGGACTATCCGGTCCGCCGAATGGCAAGGTGGCGGTGAATTATGAATTTTGTATTCCCGCCCAGGAAAAGAACTGGCAGGAAGTGCAAAAGATAGACCGCACCGCCCGGAAACAGGGGGGGAAAGGCCGCATCGGTTGCCGGGATAATCAGTGGCTGGTGATCGGATCGACCCACCAGCCGCGCTACCAGCGGGTGCTGTACGAACTGGCGTCCTTGCCTTATGTGGAACGCGTGGAGGAGACCTTTTGGGAATAAATTATCTTGAAGATGACTGAATCCCCCCCGATGACTGTCCGGGTACAGCAGTGGGTAGCCGGCGCGGCCATCGTGTTGTTCGCGGTAAAGCTCGCCGCCTATTTCCTTACCCATTCCGTGGCCATCCTCACCGATGTGCTGGAAAGTACCGTCAACGTGGTGACCGGCTTCACGGGCCTGTACGGCCTGCGCATTGCCGCCAAACCGCGCGACCGGGAGCATCCCTACGGCCATGGAAAAGTGGAGCTGCTGTCGGCTTCCCTGGAAGGCGTGCTGATCGTGGTCGCCGGACTGGTCATCATCTTCGAATCCGTCAACAACCTGTTTTACGCCCACGCGGTGCAGCAGCTGGACTTCGGCATCGTGCTGGTGAGCAGCACCGCAGCCGTAAATTATGCACTCGGGGCGTGGTGCATCCGCACCGGGCGGCAGCAGCATTCCATCGCGCTGGAATCGAGCGGACGCCATCTGCAGTCCGATACCTGGACGACGGTGGGTATTGTCGCCGGCCTGATTCTGCTCCTGGTGACCGGTATTACCTGGATCGACAGTGCCCTGGGCATCCTATTTGCCGCGATCATCGTCGTCCAGGGCTACCAGATCATCCGCCGGACGGTGGCGGGCATCGTGGACGAAGCCGATCTGGAGCTGTTGCAACGCCTGATTGCCGTCCTGAACGCGCAGAAACGCGGCACCTGGATGGACATGCACAACCTGCGCATCATCAAATACGGTCCCGTGCTGCACCTCGACAGCCACCTCACCATACCCTGGTACTTCAACGTGGTGGAAGCCAACGCCGAAGTCAAGGCGCTCTACGACCTGATCGAACAGCATTCTCCCCAATCCCTGGAAATGTTTATTCACACGGACGACTGCGCGCCACCCCACTCCTGCCGTATTTGTCCGTTATTGGAGTGCCCGGTGCGTAAAAGCCCGTTTACGGGACGCCTGGACTGGACCCTGGAAAATTTGACTTCTAATCAGAAACACGGATTGACAACGACGTAAAAATAAGGTGGTCAATGCTGTTTAAATCAGGACCGATAACCAATAACAAACAACGACTAACCGACAACTCGCTTATGAAAGACGCCTTCAACAACCTGATTGAAAACGCCGGTTCGCTGTTACGCGAAAAGGCTGCCGGGGCCGGCCAGGCCGCCTGGGACAAAACCCTGCAATCCATTGAAAAGTGGCTGGAAGAATTTCCGAGACTCGAAGCCTATGGTCTGCGGGTCTCCAATTTTGGCTTCGTGGTGGGCATCAGTCCGGCGCTGGAAGTGGAACTACAGGGCGAACATGCCCACTTTCCGCCCGAGCGCCTGGCCGCCATTCTGGCGGAGAATAAATCGACCAGCCTGGTCGGCATGGTCTTTAGTGCCGTGCGTACCGCCTACCGCCTGCATGCCAAGATTGCCAAAGTGCCGAGCGAGCAGTTGACGGTACGCCTCCGCCTGGCCATTACGCCGGAAATCTCGGTGTTTTTGGGAAAGCCCAGGGTGCTGTGAGAATTTGGTTATTTGGTTATTTGGTTATTTGGTTATTT
>JBKJKS010000679.1:0-4459 GCA_046597295.1 Saprospiraceae bacterium | reverse complement strand
GATTTGCTCTTTCAGATCTTCCACGTCACTTTCGGAAAAGACCAGGGTTTTACCCACCGTGAGCTGCGCATTCACGCTGGCCAGCGGGAAGCAGTATTCTTTGCCCGCCTCGGGTTGCGGACCTGGCTTAAGTTCACGCAGCTGGCCGGCCAGGCTCTGGTAGTCCGGGAAGCCCGGTGCCAACGCTTCATAGGCGGCAATGCTGGAATAAGCATAAATACGCGCCGAGATCGGCGGAGCGAAGATGTCGTGCCGGATAATATCGGTGATGCGACGTACGCCGGCATGCAGGAATTCAGCATGATTGGCCTCCGTCTTGTAGTCGTCGTTGGATAATTTGCAACCCGGCAGGCACCAGGCGACGGCCGTCAATGCTATGAGGGTTACACTGCGCAGTAGCGTGTTCATTGTTAGGAAATTAATAAAGAGATGAGCAGCCAAATGTCGGACTTTGCCCGGGGCTTTTGCTTAAAAAGAAATTAGAAAGGCCGTCGGCTGCGCTTCAGCCGGCCGCCAGTAAAAAATTTTTCCACATCATGCTTTCCACCGGCTTATCGGTGCGCTGGTTGTATTTGGCATCCTGTTTCTGGTTATAGTAATTTTCGATTTCCCCATCCACCAGAAAATAGATCAATTGACCGATGGGCATTCCCGCGTAAACGCGGACGGGTTGGACACAGGATATTTCCAGGGTCCAGTTATTGGAAAATCCGACGTCGCCCTTGCCTGCCGTGGCATGAATATCGATGCCCAGCCGCCCGATGCTGCTTTTGCCTTCCAAAAAAGGCACAGCACTGTGGGTCTCCGTGTATTCTTCGGTCACCCCCAGGTACAAGGTACCGGGCTGGAGCACGAAACCGGCATCCGGCATTTCCAGAATTTCGATCTGGTTATGCTGCTTGGCATCCAGCACCCGGTCGCGGTACAGCCCCAGATATTTGCCCAGATGCACATCGTAGGAATTGGTGCCCAGGCATTCGCGGCGGAACGGCTCGATCACAATTTCCCGGCGTTCGATGGCTTCCAGGATTTTCATATCGGTCAGGATCATAAGGGTGGTATGGAATTTTAAACTTGTATCAGCCCAAAGCCGGACGCCCTGGTGCTGGAAAGCCGGCAAAAATACCAGAACCAAACGAATAAAAGTGGCGGTAGTAACTTTTAACGGAAAGTCCTGTTTGGATCGTCCATCAACTTTTGCCAATGCTTATGAAAAAGACTGTTGTACTGGGCGCTACGCCCAACCCCGAGCGCTATGCCTATCTCGCTACCCAGCGGCTGACGAAATACGGCCACGAAGTCGTGCCCGTAGGGATCAAAAAAGGGTCCATCGATGGCATCGAAATACAACAGGGCGAACCGGTGGTGGAAGACGTGAATACCGTGACGCTGTACCTGGGCGCCGACCGCCAGAAACCGGTGTATGACTACATCCTTTCCCTCCGTCCGGAGCGCATTATTTTCAACCCGGGCACCGAGAATCCGGAGTTGCGGAAAATGGCGAACGAGCGTGGTATCGAGACGGTGGAAGGCTGTACCCTGGTCATGCTTTCCATCGGCGTGTTCTGATCAGCTGCGCGGAAGGCGTATTTTCTTCAAAAAATATTTTCCATTTAAGATGTTGTCTGCCAAGGCTTTGTAAAGTCTTGGCAGATTTTTTATTTTAAATTATCTGGCTTTCAAAATCTAAGCCGGCGTGATAGTCCGTAGGTAAGGCCGTTGTCGAAACAACACTTTTTTACCACCCATTCAATTTTAAAACAACGTAACAATGAAATCATTTATCAAGAATGTCAGCCTTATCCTCGCGCTGCTTTGCACGGGTTTTGCGCTCCAAGCCCAATCAGCCGATAAGACCGTCATGGTCGGCACCCAAGCGATGTACCCGATGAAAAACATCATCCAGAATGCCCTGAATTCCAAAGCCCACACCACTTTGGTGGCTGCGGTGAAAGCCGCCGGATTGGTGGAAACGCTGCAGGGCGCAGGCCCGTTCACGGTATTCGCCCCGGTGAACGATGCTTTTGAAAACCTGCCCAACGGAACGGTGGAAACCCTGCTGAAGCCGGAAAACAAAGCCACCCTGACCAAGGTGCTGACTTACCACGTTGTGTCCGGCAAATATGACTTCAAAGCCATTTCGAAAATGGTGAAAAAAGGTCCCAAAACCATGAAGACCGTTAGCGGCGGTACGCTTACGTTCATGATGAATGGCCCGCGTAACATCATTGTCAAAGACGAAAGCGGCAATATGGCCAACATCGTCACCTACGATGTATACCAGTCTAACGGGGTCATCCATTCGCTGGATACCGTGTTGCTGCCGAAGTAAGAGATATTCCAAACTGTTAACTGATTACCGAAGGGAGCCCATGGGCTCCCTTCTTTCGTCAGTCCGGGCGGCAAAAATAGCGAAGCGAAACCGGTCAACCGACCGGTTTCGCTTCGCAATATTTGCACCGGGCAGGTAGCCTCAGTTTTCCTCGGCGACGACGGCGAAAGGTACTTCGACCACCACTTCCGGGTGGAAGCGTACGTTGGCCGTGTAGTTGCCCAGTTCTTTGACTTCCTCCGGCATTTCGACGATGCGCTTGTCCACTTCCACCCCGTATTCGCGCAGGGCGACCGCGATGTTTTGCGCGGTGACGGAGCCGAACAGGCGGCCGCTTTCGCCGGCTTTCGCACTGATTTGCAGGGTCTTGCCCTGGAATTTGGCCGCCGTTTCACGGAAAGCAGCGATGACCGCCGCTTCTTTTTTGGAGCCTTGTTTTTTCAAACCTTCCAGCCGGGCCATGTTCGTTTTGTTGGCCACGATGGCCAGGCCCCGTGGTATCAGGTAGTTGCGCCCGTAACCGTCTTTGACTTTGACGACGTCGTGCTTCGTGCCTACCTTTTCAATATGATCGAGCAGAATGATATTCATTGCTGATGGAATAAGCGAATGAGAGAATGGTGAAATAAAAAAAGGGACAAGAGGCAATGAGCAAAAGGCAAAAAAGCGAGGGGCAATTTGCGAGATCATAGACTTGCCAGTTGCCTTTTGCAAATTTGCCCTTTTGTCTATTGCCTTTTACTTCATCAGGTCGGCAATGAATGGCAGCATACCCAGATGGCGGGCCCGCTTGACGGCGGTGGCCACGCGGCGCTGGTATTTCAGGCTGTTGCCCGTAATCCGGCGCGGCAGCAGTTTGCCTTGCTCGTTGATGAATTGCAGCAGAAAATCCGCATCCTTGTAATCAATGTACTTGATGCCGAATTTGCGGAAACGGCAGTATTTTTTGCGACGCAGCCCGATCTTCGGGTTGCTGAGAAATTTTACATCTTCTCTGGTAGCAGCCATAGCGTAGTGAGTGAGTGTGAAAGGTTGGGGTTTAGTTGGCGTCGAGATCAACGACCTGCGGTACGGGGGCTTGCTCGGCAGCGGCTACCGCCGCGGCAGCATCTTCCTCGCGTTTCCGCTTTCCACCAATCAGTCCATTGCGCTTGTCATCATTGTACTTGACGCCGTACTTGTCGAGTTTGACGGTCAGGAAACGCAGCAAACGCTCGTTCCGCTTCAGGCCCAACTCGAACTTGGTCAACCAATCGGCGACCTCACAGCCGAACTCGATGGCATGGTAGACGCCCGAAGAGCGCCGGTTAATGGGGTAGGCCAATTGTCGGAGGCCCATTTCATCCACCGCGACGATCGTGGCTCCATAGCCCGTCAGCTCGCGCTGGATTTGATCCGCTGTCGATTTGACTTCCTCGCCCGACAGCACCGGATCTACGAGAAAGGTGACTTCGTAATGTCTCATTATCAGTCAGTTGTGAAAAAATAAGGTGAAAATTTAAAAAACGGCTGCAAAAGTAGAAATTTTGACTGAAATAGCCAAGCGTGGTGCAAAGTTTCCTGATACCAATGGGAACGCGGATGACGCGGATGTGCCAAACGCGGATTAACACAGATTTTTAAAATCCGTTTTATCCGCGTTTGCTTGCATCCGCGTCATCCGCGTTCCCATCCGCGTCATCCGCGTTCCCATTCGCTTGCAGGGCCGGCAAGTTTTCTACTGGCCTACTTCCACCCGGTAACCGGCGCTGCGCAGGCGGGCCACCACGCCTTCCTTTCCCCCGAGGTGGCCGGCGCCGACGGCAAACAGGGTCGGTTTTTCCTTCATCATCCGGGCCATAATGGGTATCCAGTTGCGGTTGCGGTTGTTCAGCAGGATGTCTTCGAAACCGGCCATACCCGATTCATCGCTCGAGATCATCGCCTGCATGGCGGTGATGTCCTGCTCGCGGTAGAGCCGGAGCATGGCATCCAGTTCTTTTTCTCCGCCACTTTCGGCCGTACCGCTGTCGGCAGCGCGGAGGCCTTCTACCAGCATCTTCGCCTGAGCGGTGTAGGGAATACTGTCGAAGACGGACATCTGGTAAGCGGCTGTTTCCAGCCCCGCCGATTCGAGTTTCCGGCGAC
>JBKJKS010000616.1:0-4580 GCA_046597295.1 Saprospiraceae bacterium | reverse complement strand
TCGGTGCCGGATCCGCCGCTGGGACGCATCCAGTTCCAGGTGGGGGTGGGGCCGCGATCGGCGCTGGGGGCAGATGGCCAGGAGACGGCCGGTAAGCAGAATTCCTGACCCGGTTCGGGCAGCAAGGACTGCTCGTGGGGATGTTGACCATAGAGCGGCATAGCCAGCAACAGCAGGGCCATAGCGAGGGTAAAGAGACTTTTCATGGAAGGGGGTTTTTTAAAATGAGTCGAAAACAGCTGGCAAGGGTACGGACTTTGCCCGATGTATCCGGGCAAAGTCACGGCTGGTTTTGCACTTACTGGCTTTGGGGGCGCTTAATTACCCTCCTGCGTGGGCAGCTGATTTTTAGCCAATTATGCACCCGATGCTCAGCCCGATGGCGTACAGCCTGCGGTTCAAACCCGCCGATTTCGAAACACCCAGTAGGTTGCAATCGAAGGTTGGCTGGAAAAACAAATGCTTATTCCCCGCGAGTTTCAGGTCGTAGCCAAAGCCGAAGCTACCGTTGACGTTCAGGTTTCTATAATCGGTCAGATGATCGTCTTCCGTTTTGGTGGTTTCCTTTCCACCGGTATACCAGAGTTTTTGCGTTTTTGTCCGGCTGATTTTCATCTGCGGCGTCAGGCCGCCGAGCAGGTAGAAATTATGCTTTCTTTTCGTCAGGTTATAAGTGACCAGCAGGGGAACAATTACATCGTGATGGGTATAGAAAGATTGCCCGTATTCGGGCAAATTCGGTTCCGGTTGGGCGAATATTAATTGATTCCTCCGGTGCTCATATCCCATTCTGGAATAACCTGCCCCGGCCCGGACGCTGCAGCGGGTACTAATAGTATACTGCGTAAATAAATAACCGGAATAGCCCATGGTTGTATGCTCCAGGCTGCTGAACAGGTCGGACACTTCGTCTGGTACGCTTCCGTCATTGGACAGGAAATTGTCAGTTAAGAAGGGCTGCACCGCCAGGCCGAATTTGAATTTTTGGGCCTGAATGGAGGTAGTGCAGAAGACGGAGAGGACTAAAAGGAGGAAGATGTTTTTCATTGTTGTTTGATGTAGTATTTATTTAGTAAATGGTTAGCAGGGGCGCCCCAGCGGGTCATTCCTGCTCATCAGTTACCCAATTTTTTCGGTTATGTATCTCCCCATGGTACACTTTTTTAGCATATTTTGCCCGCCGGGAACAAGAATGTGCGTTACTTTCTGCCCGGCTGACCCCTTCGGCCCGCTTTCCAATTCTGTCCACTTATACTACGCCCATGCGTCCTTTTATCACTATTCTCTCCCTCCTGCTGCTCTTCAGCTGCAATACCGCCAACTCCCGCAAAGACAAAACCGTAGATGCCCCGTCTGCCCCGCCCGCTGCCCCGGAATACAAAGGCAAATTACCGTTGGATAAAATCAAGCTCCCGCCGGGTTTCAAGATCGGCCTGTATGCCGAGGGGGTGGAGAATGCCCGCTCGCTGTGCCGGAGTCCGCAGGGCACGCTCTTCGTGAGTACCCGCGAGGAGGGCAGCGTGTACGCCCTACGTGATACCAACGGTGACCAACGCGCCGATCAGATTTTCACCATCGCCAAAAAACTCAACATGCCCAATGGCGTAGCCTGCCGCAACGGCGCCCTCTATGTGGCCGAAGTCAACCGCATCCTGCGCTTCGATGCCATCGAAAAGTGCATCGACGCTTTGGCCCGGGGGGAAACGACCTGCCCGCAACCGGTGACAGTATATGACCAATATCCCAGCGAATCGCATCACGGCTGGAAATATATTGCTTTCGGGCCGGACGGTCTACTCTACATTCCGGTGGGGGCGCCCTGCAACAACTGCGAGTCGGCCAAACCCATCTATGCGACCATGACCCGGCTGGACGTGGACAAGCCTGGCGCCCAGCCGGAGATCATTGCCAGCGGCATTCGCAACTCGGTGGGCTTCGACTGGCACCCCACGACTGGCGAACTGTGGTTCACCGACAATGGCCGCGACATGATGGGCGACGATCTACCGCCCTGCGAGCTCAACCGCCTGCCCAAAACGGGGACGCACTTTGGTTATCCGTACTGCCACGGGGGTAATCTGGTGGATCCGGAATTCGGCAAAAAGCGCCCGTGCAGCGATTTCTTCGCGCCCGTGCAAAACCTGGGGCCACACGTCGCGGCGCTGGGAATGGAATTCTACACCGGCAAAATGTTCCCCGCTACCTACCGGAACCAGGTCTTCATCGCCGAGCACGGTTCTTGGAACCGCAGCCAGAAGATTGGCTATCGTATCAGCCTGGTGCGCCTGGATGCCCAGGGTAAAAGCCTGGGCTACAGCACCTTCGCCGAAGGCTGGCTGGAGGGCAGCGATGTCTGGGGCCGGCCGGTGGATATTGAACAACTACCCGACGGCTCCCTGCTGATTTCCGATGACGATGCCGATGCTATTTACCGCATCTGGTACGCCGGATAATGCGTAGGCAAGTGAACAGCGTGTATATCCGCTGACTAAGGCGGAACTTAGCGGCCTGAAAAATTAATTTTCAACCCCGCATATAAGTATGCGCCGGCAGCCGGCTCGTAGAAGCGGTTGCCCGCCGCATTGATCAGTACATTCCCATTGTAGCGGTAGCTGGCCAGATTGCTCACGCCTGCAAACGGCTCGATAGCCCATTGCCGGAACTGATGGCGATACCCGGCTCGCAGCGTTCCCACCGTATAGGCGTCGTTTTTGAAAGTATTGGCATCGTTGACAAAAAAACTGCTGATCCGGCGCAGCTGGGCCACAGCGGTAAAGCCTTTTTTCGAGGACCAGCGCCATTCAGCCAGGGCATTATGCGGTGGAATGCCCGGCGTGCGGTTGTTTTTAAAATCCTGATTGCCCGACGTGTATTCGGTGTAGCGGAAATAAGAATAGGTATAGTGCAGCGAAAAGACCATTGTTGGGCGGATGGTCCACTTTAGGCTCGCTTCCAGCCCTTTGCGCTGTGACCTGCCGGCATTGCGGTAAAAAGTGCGTCCGGCGAATTGCGGCAACTGGTAGGGAACGAATTCATCGCGCAAACCGATAAAAAACAGCGCCGTTTCCAGGTGAAGTCCTGGAAGGATCTGCGACTTCAATCCCCATTCGCCGCTCCAGGCTTTTTGCGGTTGCAGGGCCGGGTTAAAGCCGCCGGTGAGGGACGGGTTGGCCGACAGTTCATTCAACGTGGGGGTCTCAAAATTGGAAGTCGCATTTACGTACATCGCGGATGCGGCAGACCATTGGTAGGTCAGGCCACCCGAGGGACTGAATCGCGTTAAAGGAATAGCGCCGGATTGATCACCGTCTTCCGGGAACAGATCCTCCGCAGAAAGCCTGACCCGGTCGAGGCGGGTGCTGGCGGTCAAAGACCATTTTTCCGCCAGTTGCAGGGCATGGATCCAGTAGGCGCCCAGGCTGCTGAATATTTCATTTTGGTCGAAAGTGACCACACCCCTGAGTCCGCCTTCATTATTGGATCGGCGCCGGTGATCGCGCTGCCGGTTGAGTTCCAGACCTGTCTGCATCCGGTAGGGCCGGCGAAAGAGCTGATCTTTCCATTCGTACTGGATGCCGCCGCCGCCGAACACACGGTCAATATCGACAATGCCGCCATTCTCAAAAGCCAACCGGTTGTCAAATTCGCGGGCGGTGATAAAACCGCGCAGGGTCAGCAGCTGCCGGTCATTGATCCGGTGGTCCAGCACGATGCCGACCCGGCCTTGCTTGACGCTTTCCCCCGCCCGGAACTGTACATTTTGGGGGCGGGCCTGCCGGCGATCCGCCGCGACCTGTTCGGCGGTCAGACCGCCCGCATCCTGCGCCTGCGGGCTGTTGCCGTAGTTGAGCAGCAGTTTAAGCACGGTCCTGGGTGAAAAATCAACCACCCATTTGTTGTTCACGATCAGTTGACGCATCGCCGCATTGGCACGGTAACCGGCGCTGCGGTTATAGCCCATGCTCACAAAAGTCCCAACTTTGCCTCGCCGGAACCCTGCTTTTCCCTGATACCGTTGGAAACCGTAACTGCCCTGCACCACCTGTAGTTCGGCAAAGGGCCGCTCAGCCGGCTCTTCGGTTTTCAGGTAAATGATGCCGCCGGCCGCATTGCCATACAGGGCCGAAGAGGCGCCCTTCAGAATTTCCATGCTTTGCAGGGCACCAATATCCAGGTTGTCGACATCCGCCTGTCCGTCCGGTGTGGATTCGGGAATGCCATCGGTTATAATGCGGATACCGCGGATGCCAAAGGCAGCCCTGGCCCCAAAACCACGGATAGAAATCCGGAGGTCCTGGGCAAAATTGTCGGGGTTTTGTACAAACACGCCCGGTACCGTGATCAGCGCATCGTGCACCGACAGCTGTTGCTGGACCGATTGCAGCTGACTTTTATTCAAAACGGTAACGGCAAAAGGTGTTTTGATCCGGTCGTCACCCAGCCGGGTAGCCGATATGGTGACCGGCGCAATGGCCTGGCTGGTGAGCGTATCGGTTTGGGCGATCAGGTGGCTGATAACCAGTAGAAAAAGCAGCGTTAGTATCTGTTTCATAGGCAGTCGGTACTGGTTGATGATGTAT
>JBKJKS010000584.1:0-2890 GCA_046597295.1 Saprospiraceae bacterium | reverse complement strand
TACCGTTGCAACGAGATCGCCACAGTACTGACGGATGCCAACGGCCGTTTCGATGTGCCGTTTCTCTATCCCGCCAGCGATCAGCCGGACCTGTATTTCTGGGTCGAATACCTGATCGGCGGCGTGTGGACCACCGTTTACCGCCCGCATTTGCCCTGCAACATCCACTGGAATTACGCCTGCGGTACCGAGGTCAATATTGAAGTGACCGATAGTCGCGTCCCTTACACCTCCTGTGGCGACGTGCTGCCCGGCACTGGCGTCTGGATTCGGACCCTGGGTAACTTGTCCGTCCGGGCCATCGAGCAGAACGACTTGACCGAGACCGTGCAGGGCCAGGCTTTCCGGACCATTGGCCTGACCAAGTGGGACGATGCCCAGGCCATTCACCCCTTTGGCAGCAATCTGCATTTCTGGGTGTTGTTCGGCGATGCGCTTCCTACTACCAACATCGGTTATTATCGCTGGTCGTACCGCCGGCTGCGCACAGGTGGGCTGTTTCCCATCGCCGATGGCTGGCACCCGATCACGACCCCGATGACCAAGAGCTACACCATTGCCAACACCCTGACCCTCGATCCGAATGACCGGGTGACGCGCTCTTTCGAACTGGGGCCCCAGCCTAACGGGCTCTACCGCATTCCGCCGGCCGAAGCCACCGTCGCGGAAGTATCGGGCAGCAATGCCACGGCGCGCTGGGACAACAACAACACCCTCAGCATTGCCCTGCCCACCGTTGATTTGCCGGACGGATTGTTCGAAATAAAAATGGAACTGTTCGACAACAGCGGCGCCCTGGTCGAGGTGAGTCCATTCAACTACCAGCTGCCAACGGTCGCTGATCCGACGGCCAGTGAAGCCATTTCCGCGCCGTATATCGTGCCGGGGGCAGCAGCGGGTACCGTACGTGCTTTCCATCTGCTGGTCCGCCTGGACAACCATGTTTGCGGAGCGGAAATCCTGCCCGTGCAACTGGTGTCGGACCCATCCCGGGTGCAGAACTGCTGTGGTTTCCTGAACTACAACAACGATGCCCAGCTCGTGCGGGTCGCCTTCCGGGCCACGCATCCCAATGACCTGGCCCGTTACGCTTTCTCGACGGTCAAAGGGCAGGGCGATGACAATGGCGTGGCAACGGCCAGCACCAGCGGCCTGATCCTGAACGGCCAAAATGGTTTTACCCGTTCCGGCAATGTGTTCTACAAGAACATCATCGCCCGCGACCTGCTGGGCTCCTGCGACGGTCATGCCTGCACGAAAGCGGCATTTGGAGAATACTTGTCCGTCACTACGCTGGCGGTGGATGGCTATTCCCGGCTGCAGCACCTGGATCGGCCGGATCTGGACAGCTACGCTTTGGAGCCGTAGGCTACCGTTGATAGCGCCTGCCTAAAAAACGCCGCCGTTCCGGGTATCCGGAGCGGCGGCGCATTTTACTTTTAAAACAGTCATTTTATTCAGCGCCTTCCAGTACCGCTCCCTCTGGCACATCCCTAAACGGACGGCCCGAACCGGTGACCTGGAGGTTGTCATAGATGCGCATACCCGTACCGGCCGGGATTTTCTTACCCACGATCACGTTTTCCTTCAGACCCATCAGGTGGTCTTTCTTCGCAGCAATGGCTGCCGTAGAAAGCACTTTGGTGGTCTCCTGGAACGAGGCGGCCGAAATCCAGCTTTCCGTACCCAGCGAGGCTTTGGTAATACCGAGCAGCATGCTTACCGCTGTTGACGGTACGGCATCGCGGTATTCCACCAGCTTCTTGTCGTTGCGTTTCAGGAAGGAATTTTCTTCCCGCACCTGGCGCAGGGTAACCAATGCGCCGGCTTTCAGCTTCGTGCTTTCACCCGCGTCGAGCACGAGTTTTTTGTCAAAAATCCAGTCGTTATAGTCGATGAACTCGTTGCGTTCCACCGGTTCGCCGGCCAGGAAGTGCGTATCGCCCGGGTCCACGATCTCTAACCGGCGCATCATCTGGCGAACGATCACCTCGATGTGCTTGTCGTTGATGTTGATACCCTGCGACCGGTAGACTTCCTGCACCCCGTTCACGAGGTAGGACGAAGCCGCAAACGGGCCGCGGATGGCCAGAATGTCTTTCACCGAGATGGTACCTTCCGTGAGGGCGGTACCGGCGCGCACGAAGTCGCCGTCTTGCACCAGCAGGTGCTTGGTCAGGGCGATCAGGTACTTGCGCTTCTGACCGTCCTTGGCTTCGATGGTCCATTCGCGGTTGCCGCGTTTGATGGCCCCGATCGTGATCACGCCGTCGATCTCGGCCACCGAGGCCGGGTTGGACGGGTTACGTGCCTCGAACAGTTCCGTTACCCGGGGCAGACCGCCGGTGATGTCGGCGATTTTACCCAGTTTACGCGGAATTTTCACGATTTGCTGGCCGGACTTCACTTGTTCGTCGTCATCCACCGAAACGTAAGCGCCCACGGGGAGCGAGTAGGTTTTCATTTCTTCCCCGGTCTTCGGGTGCAAAATGGTCATGGATGGGATCTTCTTCTTGTTCTTACTTTCCGTGACGATCTTCTCGGCAAAGCCCGTCTGGTCGTCGCGTTCCATGCGGAAGTTAGTCCCCTCCTCCATGTTATTGTAGCGAATCATACCGTTGAAATCGCTGACGATCACGGCGTTGAACGGATCCCACTCACACAGTTTCTCACCGCGTTTCACTTCCTGCCCATCGGTGACGAACAGGAATGCGCCGTAGGGAATGTAATTGTTGGCCAGTACGCGGTTGGATTTCGGATCCAGCGAACGAATTTCCCCGGTCCGCGATACGACCACTTGTACCACCTTGCCGCTGGTGTCGGTACCATCCACCGTGCCGACTGTAAAATGGAGTTCGATTCCATCCGCACGGTGGATGGTACCGACACC
>JBKJKS010000548.1:0-8518 GCA_046597295.1 Saprospiraceae bacterium | reverse complement strand
ATGACATCCGGCGGCACCAGCGTAGCCAGCAGGGGGATGAGTCCCAGCCAGGCCAGCACGCCGCCGGCGACCAGCACCCCGGCGATGCGCGGCCCGATGATGTAGCCCACACCGAGGTATTCGGGCGTGATCTCGCCGCTGACGACCGCAGCGGGCAAGTATTTGTTGGTGGCCGCAGTGGCCCACCGGGGCACTTCCGCGATCACGTGCAGCACTTTTTGCAATACGGCATAGGCAAAAGCGAAGCCCAGGCCCTGGTAGGCGGTTTTGGCAAAATCGCCGCCTTTCTCCCCGGCGATCAGCACCTGCGCGCAGGCGGTGCCTTCGGGGTAGGGGAGGGTAGCGTGTTCTTTCACGATGAGGGATCGGCGCAGCGGGATCATCATCAGCACGCCCAGGATGCCCCCGAAAATAGCCAGCATCAGGATGGTCCAGTAATTAAAATAGCCCTTGCCAATGCCATCGCTGAGAAAGAGAAAAGCCGGCAGGGTGAAGACCACGCCCGCCGCTACGGATTCGCCCGCCGAGCCGGTGGTCTGGATAATGTTGTTTTCCAGGATGGTGGTGCGCAGGAATTTGCGTCCCAGCGAAATGGCCAGCACCGCAATGGGAATGGAAGCGGATACCGTCAGACCCGCCTTGAGCGCCAGGTAGACGGTGGAAGCGCCGAAGATGATACCGAACAGCGCGCCCAGCACGACCGCCCGCAGGGTAAATTCTTTGACCGAAATATCGCCGGCCGCGACATAGGGTTTGAAATCTGAAGTAGCGGGTTGTTCCATAGACTGCTGCTGGATGGGAAGATGGTGAAATGGCCGGAATGGACGGCGGCGAAAGGTAAAAACTTTGACCTGCGGAACGCGGAATTTTGAAAGGCGGAATTTTGAACCGTTTCAGGCCTTCGACCCGCCCGTGGAGGAAAGTTTTTGCGGTTTCGTAAACCTAGCCGTGCGCCGGCCTAGATTTGCCGGTATTCCCAGCCATCAAATCTTTACAATCTTCCTAAGCCCCATTCCGTCAATCATCCGCTCCCGCCATGAAACACTTTTCCACCCTGGTGATCCTGGTTGTTTTCAGCGTTTTAGTCTTCATCCGCGTCAGTTACCTGCGGTGGGACACGCCGACCATTACGACCACCTTGAGCTGGGATGCGCTGGGCTATTATATGTACTTGCCCGGCCAGTTCATTTACCATGATCTGGGCCAATTGAAATGGTTTCCCCACATCCTGGAAGTGTACAACCCCACGGGCAATGTGTATCAGATCAGCGCGCTGCCCAACGGCAATTACGCCATGAAATATTTGATGGGCCTGTCCATCCTCTACCTGCCGTTCTTTTTCCTGGGCCATTGGGTGGCCGGGTGGCTGGGTTACCCGCAGGACGGGTTCTCCGCGCCTTATCAGTTGGCTATTTGCCTGGCCGCGCTGGTCTATGCCCTGCTGGGGCTCTGGATTTTGCGGGCCGTACTGCGCCGTTTTTTTTCGGAAGTGGTCACCGGCATGACCCTGCTGCTGGTGGCCCTGGCCACCAACTATCCCCAGTACGTTTCCGCCGACAGCGGGCAGACCCACGGCTTTCTGTTCACTATGTATGCGGCGCTGTTATACGCGACAGTGCGCTGGCACGAAAAACCGGCGCGCGGCTGGGCTTTCGTGATTGGCGCCATCATCGGCCTGAGCTGCATCACCCGGCCGACCGAGGCGGTGATGTTGTTCATCCCCCTGCTGTGGCGCGGGCAGACCCAGGAGAAATGGGCGCTGTGGCGTCAGCATCGTCCGCACCTGTTCATGGCCCTGCTGGGTGGATTTCTGGCCATTTTCCCCCAGTTGGCCTACTGGAAATACGTCACCGGCCACTGGATTTACGACGTCGGCTCCAAATTTACTTTTTTCCGGCCCCACTGGCAGGTGCTGTTCGGCTGGGAAAAAGGCTGGTTCATTTACACGCCGCTGGCCCTGGCGATGGTGGCCGGCATGTACTTCATGCGCCCCTATCCGTTTCGCCGGGCCGTGCTGGCCTTTGCGTTGATGAATATCTGGATCATCATTGCCTGGTCGGACTGGCGCTACGGCGGCAGTTACTCCTGCCGCGCGCTGGTGCAGAGTTACGCCGTGTTGGCCTTGCCGCTGGCCATTATGGTGGAAAAGTGCCTGCATAGCCGCTGGAAATACGCCGGTTTGGCCCTGGCCAGCTTCCTGCTCTACCTCAATCTGTTCCAAGTCTGGCAGTACAACCGCACCATCGTGCACTACTACGACATGAACCGGCGCTACTACCAGGCCGTCTTCCTGAAGGCGCATCCCACGCCACTGGATATGTCGCTGCTGGATACCAAAGAACGGCTGTCGGGCGAAGCTGGGTTTACCCAACAAACGCTTTTTTCCGCCGACTCCACGGCGCTGATTCATGCGACCAAACAGCCCCAACGGGTGTTTTTTGAAAGTCCGCTGGTAGATTTACCGGTCTGGCAACCCGGGCGGGAACACTGGTTGCGCATCACGGCGCAGGTGAACTCAGGCTGGGGCGCATTTGACAGTCATCTAACGACCCGCCTGAGGGCCGGCGACCAAACCAAGCAGACCGCCTGCCGGCTGGAAAACGGCATCAGCCAGCCGGGCGCCTGGAACACGGTTGATTACTATTTCCAGGTACCGGCCGATTACCAGGCCGGGACCCTTACGGTACTGGCGGAAACCAAAGCGCAGCAGGATATTTTTATCCGCAACGTGGTGGTACAGTTGTTGACGCGTTAAAGCGGCGTGCCTGGCCAATGCGGCCTAGCCCGGCACGTTCTTAGCCAGTACGTACTGCTTTCTCTATTTCATGCAGTAGTGTAAAATCGTCGTGTCCCGTCGTGTCGTCGTGGTTAAAGATTGCTACCACGACGGCACGACGAAAACACGACGCAGCGGTTTGGAGTGACCGGGTCAGAACAGAATTATTACCTTTGCCAAAACTCATTTTTGCCCACAAGCATGAAAAAACTTCTCCTTTTTGCCTTTTTTCTGGTCCTGCTCTCCTCCTTCGCTACGGCGCAGGACAAGCATTTCACCCAGTTCTACGCCGCGCCGCTCACCCTCAATCCCGCGCTGACCGGCGCCTTCGAAGGGCGCTACCGGGTGAGTACCATTTACCGCGATCAATGGAAAAAAGTGCTGGACAATCCCTTCAAGACCTTCGCCCTGGCCGCCGATCTGCGTTTTCCCGCCAAGGGCCGCTCTTCGAATAAGGATGCCATTGGCCTGGGCCTGCTGTTTTTCAACGATAAAACCGGCGTTATCGATTTCAGCACCACGCAGATCGCCATTTCGCTGGCCTACCACAAGGCGCTGGGCGCCAACGCCCGGCAATTCCTGAGTGCGGGCATTCAGGGCGGTCTCACCCAGCGCAATGTGAATTATGCCTCGCTGACCTTTCACGATCAGTTCGATGGTTCCACGGGCTACACCATGGGTACCGGTGAAGACCTGCCGGCCAATAATTTTTCCTATACGGACTACAACGTGGGCCTGAACTACACCGCGGAATTCGGCCGTTCCGGACGCTTCTACGCGGGACTTGCCCTGCACCATTTTATGCAGCCCAAGGTGTCCTTCTACGAAAATTCGGCGGAGGGCGATAAGCTCTACCGCAAAGCCTCCGGCCAGCTGCTGGCCAACCTCCCGCTCAATAGGAGCGGCCGCATCTCGCTGCTGCCCCGCTTGCTGGTGTCCGCCCAGGGCCCACACCTGGAGATCAATGCCGGCACCAATGTCCGGGTCGTGATGGGCCAATATGGCGGCAACGCGATCCATTTCGGCACCTGGCTGCGCCCGGTCCGCAACGACGATGGCATCGGCCTGGATGCCGTAGTGGCCCTGCTGGGCATCGAACTGAACAGCTTCGTGATCGGCCTGAGCTATGACCTGAACCTGCGGGCCTTACAATTTAGCCAGCGGCAGGGCGCCTTTGAGATTTCGGTGGCTTATCTGGGGAATTATGATAATGATGAGATTGTGTGTCCGAAGTTTTAAAGGTGGGGAACCAATTATAATCCGGCTACTGTGCTGCGTAGCATTGATCAACAGCAAGCCAACATCGTACTTTGTCACAATCCGGATGTGGTGGATGAGCCGGTGTGGGGCAATTATGCCGACTGGATCCTGGCGGGCCATACGCATGGCGGACAGTGCAAACCGCCTTTTTTGAATCCACCTCTACTGCCGGTCCGAAATACCAGATATACGGCCGGAAAGTTTGACCTGGCCGGCGGCCGAACCTTGTATATCAACCCGGCCGTAGGCCATTTATGGCAGGTTCGGTTCAATGTGCGGCCGGAAATTACCTTATTTAAGCTGCGAAAGGCGTAATAGTGATGATCAGGCGCTGGGGGAGCATTTTTTAGGTCTGGTGGCCGTGATGGCCTGAGCATCGCATTATTCATCATTCATCATTCCCTCCAATCGCTGCAGATACCGCTCGAACCCGGCAGCCTCCGCTTTTTTTCCAGAAATAAAATACGCCACCTCTCCGACACCATCGGTATTCAGCTGCTCCCCCAGCTGCTTTTGTAAATTGCGCACCGTACCGACATTGCCGTCGATGATCTCGATGCCGGGCAGCACCTTTTGCAGGAGGGGTTTGAAGAAAAGGAAATGCGTGCAGCCCAGTACCGCCGTGCCGTAGTCGGCCAGGCGGATACCCGCCAACTGGGTTTCCAGGTAGGGTCGGATGACCGCCTCGTCAAACTCGAAGCGCTCGGCATAACCCACCAGCGCCTGTAGCGGCAGGTAGTCCACCAGCCCATCGGTATCCACGCGGGCGACCAGATTTTTGAATTTCTCTTCGCGCAGCGTCAGTTCCGTAGCGAACACCAGTACCCTTTTTTGGGTGCTGCCGGTCACGGCGGGCTTCACCGCCGGCTCCATGCCGATCACCGGGAAAGGGTAGCGCGCCCGTACTTCCTCGATGGCCGCGCTGGTGCCGGTGTTACAGGCGACCACCAGGGCCTTTACGCCCTTTTCCGCCAGGAAATCCACCGCGTCGAGGACCAGTGCCCGCACGTCCTCTTTCGTACGTACGCCGTAGGGCGCGTGGTCGCTGTCGGCAAAGTACAGGTAGCGCTCGCCAGGTAGCCGGCGCAGCGCCTCGTGCAATACGCTGAGGCCACCGACCCCGGAATCAAAAAAGCCAATGGGCAGGGAGGAAGAGGACATGGGTGCGCGCTTGAGAGGCAAAAGGCAATAAGCAAAAAGGCAATGAGCAAGAAGAGGGGTCAGGGGATGAACATCCGGTCGCAAATATAAGAACGGTAGTCTGGCGGGAAGCCGGACTACCGTTCAAAATTTGGCCGGTACAATAAGGGCCACAGCTGCCTGCAACATGACAAAAGCAGGGAGGATACTTTGCACCCGTCACTTGCCCTTTGCCTTTTTTGCCCTTTGCTTATTGCCTTTTTGCTTATTTGCCCCTTGCCCTTTTTAGTTCGCCGCTAGTTTCGCTTTCACGAGTTTGGTCACGTCGAGCGACTCATCGCCAAATAGCACGACGCCCGTGCTGTTATCGAACACCATGGCGAAACCATTGGCTTTGGCGACGTCGCTCATGGCGACGTTGACCCGCTCGAGCAAGGGCTTGTACAGCGTCTCGCGTTTTTCCCCCAGTTTGGCGTTCACTTCCTGCTCATATTTACCGATGGCTTCCTGATCGGCCTGCAGGGTCACCTGCTGGGCTTCCAGGTCTTTGGGCGAAATGAGACCCTGGTCTTTTTTACGTTGCAATTCGGCGGCCTTGTCCTGCAGGACTTTGACCATGTCCTGGCCTTTTTTAGTAAGTTGGGTCTGAAAGGCCTGCAGTTCGCTGTCGGCAGCCTTTACTTCCGGCAGCTCGGAGAGCAGGGTGGAAGAGTTACAGAAACCGAATTTCTGGGCAAAACCGGCCGTCGTCAACGTCAGCAGCAGACCGAGGGTCAGCACAATAGATTTGTTCATTCTGAATGGTTGGTGGATGAAAGTTAATGCGCAAAAGGCAAAAAGGCAACGGGCAATTACCCAACCCAGCGGTAAGACTATGATTTGCGGATTGCCCTGTGCATGTTGCTTTTTTTACTTCAGCAGTTTCTTGATGTCTTCGGTCTTGTCGTTCTTCTTGTCGGCATAGAGCATACCGGAAGCGCTGCCTTTATCGAAAATGAAATCATAGCTCTGCGACTGTGCATACTGCTGGATGGCCGCATACACCTTGTCCTGGATCGGCTTGACGAGTTCTTCGCGCTTTTTGAACAGGGCGCCTTCCGGGCCGAACTTCTGGCGCTGGAGTTCGCGTACCTCTTTTTCTTTGGTCATGATCTCCTCTTCGCGGGTCTTCTTCATTTCCTCGCTCAGCAGCACCTGCTCCGCCTGGTATTTGCTGTACATGCCCTTGATCTTATCCTGTTCCTGGGCAATATCCTGGCGCCATTGGGTAGCCACCTGATCCAGTTGCTGTTGCGATTTCTGGTAGTCGGGCAGACTTTCGAGTACCGCCGTCACGTCCACAAAAGCGATCCGCTGGGCACTGACGAATCCGGTAAAAGCCAGGGCACACAGGGCCGTTGCAATAATTTTCTTAATCATGGTTGGGTAGAAATTGGTGATTGGTTTGAATTGTGCAGTACGGGTGCCGGATCTTCGTTCGTACGACCAACCCGGGCATTTAAGGCCAAAAATAAGGCTTTCGTTCTCAAAACGCGGCCTTCTGACGGCATTACCCGCCCGGTAGTTGCTTCGATTTTACAAAAAAATTTACTAAACAAAAATTAACCCCTTCATTACCAAAAACTTACTGTGCCCAGACAGGCTTTCGACGGCCAACCCTTAACCCCGGTTTAACCGCCTTTTAAACGAATTTAACGGACCGGGAAGACGATTGTTCGGTCGGTGCCGCGGCCGAATTTGCCGCAAAACTTACCTTCGCGTCCCCATCGTTCATTTTCACCCGCTTGTAACAGCCGTTTCCGCCCGTGCACCACCACATCAGCCCTGCGCCCCTATCCCTCGATCACCTGGCCACCCTCCTGGCCGCACAGCATGCATTGGCCCTTTCTGAACCGTCCCGCCAGCGGATCCGCCACTGCCGCGACTACCTGGAGCGCAAGATCGCCGGCTCCGGCGAGCTGTTCTACGGCATCAATACCGGCTTCGGCTCGCTGTGCAACATCCGTATTTCGGACGACGACATCGAGGCGCTGCAACATAACCTGGTGGTCAGCCACGCCGCCGGCACCGGTGATACGGTGCCGCCCGAAGTGGTGCGCATTATGCTCCTCCTCAAAATACAAAGTCTCGCTTACGGCCACTCCGGCGTGCGGGAAGTGCTGGTGGACCGGATGATCGACTTTTATAACGCGAACGTGCTGCCGGTGGTGTTCGAGCTGGGTTCCCTGGGCGCCTCGGGCGACCTGGCCCCGCTGGCCCACCTGGGCCTGCCGCTGATCGGCCTGGGTGAAGTGTGGCACGACGGCCGCCGCCAGCCCAGCGATGTGGTGCTGCAGCAGCTGGGCTGGCCGCCGCTGGCCTTCCAGGCCAAGGAAGCGCTGGCGCTGCTGAACGGAACCCAGTTTTCGGCGGCCTACGCCGTCTGGTGCCTGCTCGAAGCCCGGCGCTTGTCCGCCCTCGCGGATGGGAATGCCGCCATCGGCTACGATGCGTTCAACTGCCGCTTGTCGCCCCTGGATGCGCATATCCACGCAATCCGCCCGCATGCAGGGCAGGTCTTTGTGGCCAGGCAGCTGCTTGATTTATTGCAGGACAGCCCAATAGCCGTCACCGAAAAAACCAGTGTACAGGATCCCTATGCCTTTCGCTGCGTACCGCAGGTACACGGCGCCACCCGCGATGCCCTCGCCCATGTGGAGCAGATGGTGACCACGGAGATCAACTCGGTGACCGACAACCCGAGCCTGTTCCCCGACGACGACCTGATCCTGTCCGGGGGCAACTTCCACGCCCAGCCACTCGCGCTGCCCCTCGATTACCTGGCCATCGCGCTGGCCGAACTCGGCAGCATCAGCGAGCGCCGGGTATATCAGCTCCTCGGCGGGCAACGCGGCCTGCCGTCTTTTTTGACCGACGATCCCGGCCTGCATTCCGGGATGATGATCGCGCAGTACACCGCCGCCGCCATCGTCAGCCAGAATAAAACGCTGTGTACCCCCGCTTCGGTGGACAGCATCGTGAGCTGCAACGGGCAGGAAGACCACGTGAGCATGGCCGCCAATGCCGCTACCAAAGCCCGCCGGGTGGTGCTGAACCTGGAACGGCTGCTGGCCATCGAATTCATGGTGGCGATGCAGGCCCTGGAATTCCGGCGGCCCCTACAGTCGTCACCGCGCATCGAAGCGTGGTGGGCAGCGTACCGGCAGGTGGTGCCACGGCTGGGAGCGGACCGGGTGTTGAGCGTGGACATGGAAAGGACGGTGGGGTTTTTGCGAAATAACCCCACCCCTAGCCCCTCCCCCGAAAGGGAGGGGGACCTGATCGTGGCATAATCTTTTGATT
>JBKJKS010000333.1:0-2966 GCA_046597295.1 Saprospiraceae bacterium | reverse complement strand
AGAATGGTCAGTTCGCTGCCGGGGTCGGCAATGGTCGGATCAGCCGTCGAGCGGGTAAAGCGCGCAATGCGGGTATGGCCGTCATTTTTGACGTAATTGACAAAAAAACAGCCGTTTTGCGCATAATTGGGGTGAAAAGCCAGGCCCAGCAGTCCGCGTTCGTTGCCCGTGTTGATGACCCGGTCGTTGATGTCGAGGAAGACGGCCGTCTGGCGGACCCCCAGGCTGTCGAGGACCCAGATCTTGCCGGCCTGCTCGACGATGAACAGCCGGCTGTCGCCGCATTGGGCAATATCCACCGGACGGCTGAAGCCGGTGGCAAAATCAACTAGTTTGAGTTTGGGCTGCGCTAGCAGGGCCAAGGGCAGCAGACACCACAGCAGCAGGGAGAGTTGTTTGTGTTTCATAGTTTGTAACGTGGAAGGCGGTGGAAGAATCCCGACGCCGGAATCGGCGGCGGTTGGAGGCTAAACGCGAAGGTAGACAGTCGGTTCAATACCCGGGTAGCGCTGCTTGGCAAGGATGCCAACGAGCGCAGCAAGTTGCCAGATGCTTTTTTGCCCTTTGCCCCTTTTTCTACTCTTCCACGTAATGCAGCACGTCTTCCACGAATTTGCGGTGGTTGGCAAGGCGGGGCACCTTATTCTGGTTGCCAAATTTGCCGCGGGCGCGCATCCACCGGTGAAAAGTGCCTTTCGGGACAGCCCGCAGGAGCAGGCGCTGCAGGGCCAGGCCCTTGAAACGCTTGGCTTCGTAGTCCGAGTTGATCTTTTGCAGCGTCTCGTCGAGCAGCTGGTTAAATTGTTCGAGATCGGCAGGCTCCTTTTCGAATTCGATCACCCATTCGTGGCCGCCTTTCTTGCGGCCGGCGGAAAAATAAACCGGCGCTGCCGTGTATTCCGAGACCACGGCATCCGTCTGCCGGCAGGTTTCGGCCAGTGCCTTGTCGGTGTCGCCGATCATTACCTCTTCGCCGAAGGCATTGATGAATTGCTTGGTCCGTCCGGTGATTTGGAAACAGTGCGGGTATTTGCGGGTAAATTCGATGGTGTCGCCGGGCTGGTAGCGCCACAGACCATTGTTACTGGAGATCAGGATGGCGTAGAGTTTGCCTATTTCCACATCGGCGAGGTGTACGGTCTGCGGGTGGTCTTTTTCCCATTCCTCTACCGGTACGAACTCGTAGTATACCCCATTGTCCATGAGCAGCAGCATATCGTGCTCCTTCAGATCGCACTGTGCTCCGAAGTAGCCTTCCGAAGCATTGTATATTTCCTGGTAGGCAAAATTGGCATCGGGAATCAACTCCTCAAAGGTCTGCCGGTAGGGTTCGAAACCTACGCCGCCATGCATATAGGCCTGCAGGTGGGGCCATACTTCCAGCATATTTTGCTTGCCGGTCTTTTCCAGGATCATACGGAACAACACGATGATCCAGGTGGGTACGCCGCCGAACATGACCACATCATCCTCTTTAGAGGTAATCTCGGCCACCTGCGCGATCTTCGTCTCGAAATCGGATTGTAGCACCACATCCACACTGGGCGTATAAAACGACCGGGCGATGGCCGGCATGTGGTAGGTGAGCACGGCGCTGACGTCGCCGAATCTGGTTTTCGGATATTCCTGCAGGGTTTCGAATGCGCCGGACATGACCAGGTTTTTGCGCCGGAAAATCTCCATATCGGGCCGATTGTGATAAAGCAGGGCCAGGGAATCCCAGCTGCCGGCGATGTGGCAGCCGTATAGGTTCGAAGGCGGTACCGGAATGAATTTGCTCTTGTCGCTGGTCGTGCCGCTGCTTTTGGAATACCAGTTGACCTCGCCGGGCCACAGTACGTCGCGCTCGCCGCGCATCATCCGGGCAATGGAACCTTTCAGACCGTCGTAGTCGTGCACCGGTACCGTGCGGGAAAAATCATCGGCGTTTTTCAAAGCACCGAAATTATACTGCCGCCCGAATTCGGTATTTCGGGCCGTGTCGAGCAACTTGCGGAGCCAGCGTTCCTGGGCTTCTTCGGGCTTAAGCATATACCGCTCGATGCGCTTCATACGATGCGCCAAATACTGTTTGAGCACTTTGTTGACCAGCCGTTTCATAAACCTTACCCGTGTTTTCGGTGCGTGAAGATACGCAATTGCAAATCTTGAAATATTCAGGGCTATTCCGTTGCATTTGCACATTTTTTTGTACCAAAACAAGGCGATAGCCAATAACT
Source organism: Saprospiraceae bacterium (assembly GCA_046597295.1). GTDB lineage: Bacteria > Bacteroidota > Bacteroidia > Chitinophagales > Saprospiraceae > M3007. The sequence continues at coordinate 747 of JBKJKS010000333.1, read as the reverse complement.
ATCTTGCTACACTTGCGGCATAAAAATTTCGAGCCATGTCTGCCACCATCACCATTCGCCCCGCCACCGAAGCCGATTTACCCGCCATCCATGCCCTGATGTACGAACTGGCCGTCTACGAAAAGGAGCCGGAAGCCGTCGCCACCACCGTCGACGAGTACCGGGCTGATTTTCAGGCCGGTATTTTTGAAAGCCACGTCGCCGAACTGGACGGCCAGGTGGTGGGCATGACGCTCTTTTTCATGGCCTACTCTTCCTGGAAGGGCAAGATGCTGTACTTAGACGACTTTGTGGTGACCGGGACACATCGCCGCTCCGGGGCGGGTCAGCTGCTGTTCGATGCCTTCGTGGCCGAAGGCCGCCGCCGGGGCTGCCGCCTGGTGAAGTGGCAGGTGCTGGACTGGAACGAACCGGCACTGCGGTTTTACGCAAAAAATGAGGCGATCATAGAGACGGGCTGGTGGAACGGGAAGCTGTTCTTGTAAGGTCAGCGTCTTAAACCGCCGGGTAATCAATAGTCTTGGCCCGCTTTTTTCATGGAAGCGGATAGTAAACGTGTGGTGTTCCACGGAACACTGTAGTTGCTATTAATTGATTGATTACTAACCACATACCTTATCCAATGCGAACCTATTCCTATTTCTTCCTGACGCTGTTCTCGGCCGTACTCTCCACCGGTTGCTATAAAGAACCCGAGACGATTGTCGAAAAGGTCATCGTGCGGGACACCATTTTTCAGCAGGTCAC
>JBKJKS010000172.1:0-16234 GCA_046597295.1 Saprospiraceae bacterium | reverse complement strand
TGTAGGCAGCTAACAGAAGTGACACTTTTTTAAAAAGTGTCACTTCTTCTGGTTGAAACGACAATTTGAAATGCCCCTTAGCAACTCAATTTCTAAAGGCGGGGTTGGTGATGAATTCTCCATCCGTCAAACTCCCCAGAAACGCCCGCAAATCCGCCTTTTCCGCTGCCGTCAGCGCAAATGGTTGCAGGATTTGGCTTTTATTCGGGTGCGCTTTCCCCCCCGTCTGATAATGATCGATCACCGCTTCGAGCGTCGGCAAACTCCCGTCGTGCATATACGGTGCGGTCAAAGCCACGTTGCGCAGGCTGGGCACCTTGAAGACCGCCCGGTCGCTTTCCAGGCCGGTCAGGCGGATGCGTCCGGAGTCGGCATACACTTCGTACAGACCGTTATTCGTGAAGTCCTGATTGGTGAACAGGAATCCATCGTGGCACTTCCCGCAACCCAACCGCTCACTTTGGAACAGGCCGTAGCCGCGTTTTACAGATTCCCCAACGGCCGTGTTTTTATGCTGAAAAAACCATTGGTCAAAAGATGAATTCCCGCTCAACAACGTCCGCTCGAAAGCCGCAATAGCCCTGGTAATCACGAAAGCGTCCGGTTCGCGCCCATAGGCTTTTTGCGCCATTTCCACGTACTTCGGCATCCTTTGCAGGCGGTCAGCCACCAGGACGATGTTGAAATCAAACTCATCATGTTCCTGGATGGGGACCAGAATCTGCATCTCCAGCGTGGGAATGCCGCCCTCGCGGAGCAGCTTCCGTTGGTAGCCTACATTCGCCAGCGTCGGGGTATTACGTGTTCCTGCCCGCCCGGCAATCCCCACACTCACCGCCGTGCTGTCCGCAAAGGCCAGCTGGGGCGCGTGGCAGGAGGCACAGGAGCGCGTACTATCCGCCGACAACACCGGATCATAGAACAGCAGCCGGCCTAAGGCCACCCGGCTCGTGGTCAGCGCATTATCAGCCGGCATATCGGGCCTAGGGAAACCCGCAGGAATGCGCAGTTCGTACTCGTCGGTTTCGGGCACGACTATGGCGGCCTGCTCCTCCTTCCGGCAAGCCGAAATGAGCAGTACGAGGCTGACCCAAAAAAGGATGTTGCGCATAGCGAATAAGGTTGAATGCCCGGCCAGGCGGCCAATTTGTCTGTAAATGGCTGTAAGCGAAGGGCGGGGAGTTTTTTGGAAAAAAATTCCCCGCCCTTCGCTTACAGCCATTCCCCTGTCCCCCTTAGTGCTGAATTACTAATTGTTTGCGCGCCAGCAGGTGGCCGTTTTCATAAAAAGCGTACTGGTAAATGCCGTTGGGGAGCGCAGTGGTTTCCAAACGGATCGAACCGGAAGCCGCCAGCTGCGTGAGGTTCCGCACCGTTTGGCCGAGCGTATTGATCAGGATCAGGTCGATCGCCCCTTTTGCCGGAAGGGTGTAATCCAGTAGCGTTGCGCTATTGGCGGGATTTGGCAGTGCGCTGATGTTCAACGAGTTAGCCTCCACCTGCTGCGCGCCGGAGACGGCCGGCAGGAGGATAAAGTTCTGGACGGCGGCATTTTTCATCATGTCTATATTCAGGCTGCCACTGCCGTGTTGGGTCAGATTACCCGTCATCGTCAGGCCCTTAAACAACTGGGCGTAGTCCAATTTAAACTGCAGGTGCAGTACCCCATTTTCGGCCATTTGCAGGCCGGTCAGCTCGACGGTCTTGTAGAGCGCATCACCGAGGTTGTGGAAAGTGAAATCCGTTTCCGGCAGGCCATCCCCGTTGTTGTCTACTTTTCCTTCGATGGCCATAAAGCGGTAACCTGCTGCCCAGCCCCAGTGCATAGAGGGATTCTTAGGCGCGAGCGCATGGTTGGATGGCCAGGCGGTCGGGTCATTGTGATTGACCGTCTGTGGAACGCCAAGATGCAGAATCGCGCCGTGCGCGGCTTCCACCGGCCAACTGCCCAACGTAAACTCCGTCGTTGGGGCGCTGGCGTTAACCAATAAATACTGGTCGCTTAGCGGCAGCATCGTCCCATCCGGATGCTGCAGTTCCACTTCGGAAATATAAAACTCGGCCCGGCTGAGCTGTACTTTTTTGTTGTTCCAGATGGAGAACACGGATTGGCCAAGCTCCAGGGGAAGACCCGCGGCCTGATGATCGAAAGAGAAGACGACCTGATTGGTGGTTTGAGCGCTCGTAGTAGCAGCAAAGGCCAGAAGAAGGAGTAAGGTGGATAAATATTTCATGCTTGAAGATTTAGGTGTGACGAATAGTAAGTGATTTTAAAACATCCACTGTGCACCCATCCGGATGCCCATCAGATCCGGTGCGCTGGAACTCGATTTATTCCACTGATAGTAGTAGTAACCTTCCAGGGTCAGGTCGAAACGCTGCAAAAGTGGGATTTCCAACCCAGCATGCAGACCCAGAAGATTGCGTTGGCGCGTTTTAGCCAAGACCTCAAAAACATTATTGTGGATTGTCCCGGTTGGCTCGTGCTGGGTTTGATATTGTACTGTGAACGGCAGAAGGATCCGGCTGCCCCCACTGAGGCCCAGGAAGGGACGGGACTTGCCCGGCTGGGCAAAAGTGTAGCGCAGCCCCAGATCGAATTGTTGCATGCGCTGACCGGTAACATCCATTTCAGCCAGGTGCAATCCGTGACCGGGAACCGGCAATTGCGGCGCCCCCAGTATTGCCGCCGGATCGTGGGCCTTGTAGTGTACGCGCCCTGCCCCGTAGGCAGCGGTCAAACTCCAGTGCCGTGAAAATCCGATTTGTCCGCCCAGGTTATACGAAAACCCGCCTTCGTGCATCAGCCCGGCACTATTGGCAAAGAGCCAACCGATGTTTCCACCTACTTTGAAGAATTTGGGACGGATAGCGGCAGCGATTTTTTCCGAAAGCGGTTCCATTGGTTTTTCCTTTTCCGGGTATTGGACCACTAAACTGCCCGGTGATTTACCAGCAGGCTTTGGAATCTCCAGCAGGGTTATTTCCAGCGTTGCTAAAGGGGATAAAACAGCATCGGTTGCAGCATCAGACCGGTCAGATAGCCTGACAACCGGGGATTCGGCATTGGAGCCTGTACGGAGCTCGGTTGGCGATTGACTTTTATCAAACCCCGGAGAAGGCGCCAGCGGGGATCCCATAAGACCGAATGTTTGCTGAACACCCCGCGTCGTGGGCTGCTTTTCAGCCAAATGGTTCGTCCGCCTACCGTGCTCCGTTACGTACACGGTGCGCCAGAGGGTATCGTGCACTACGTCCGTGCGCCCGGTGTTTACCGCGATGACAGCAGTTTGCAACACCGCTACTTGCGCCGCTATCTGGGTCAGTCTGGCTCGGTCGCTGCGGCTGACCTGCCACCAAGCCGCATTACTCGAAAGCAAAGCGGCTAGTAGCAGGAAGGGCAAAAGCATTGGCCGCCGACGCTTGCTCACCGGTTGGGGTAAGGCAGCATTCAGGCGATCGCCGAGCGCCAGCCAATCCTCCTCCCGGTGCTGGTCAGCAGGCCGTAAGGCAGCCACTTTCGCTTTCAACAGGTCAAAAAAGTTCTTGTCGGCCATATATTTAGTTGCCTTGCAGCATTTCGGTGGTCATCAGTTGTTTCAGTTTGGCCCGCGCCTTCGAAAGATTCGACTTGGAAGCGCCGACGGAAATGCCAAGCAACCCGGCGATTTCAGCATGCGTATGGCCTTCGAAGGCATAAAGATTGAGGGTGAGGCGATAGGCGGGTGACAATTTTTGAACCAGCGCAACTACCTCTTCCGCCGCCATTTTTGATAAAAACTCATCATCTACGCTCAGTTCCAGTCCTTCGGGCATCTCGTACAGTACGATATCATTTAAGTGTTTGTGGTAACGATTGATAGCGGTGCGCACGACGATTGTCCGCAACCAAGTGGTGAACGGGAGTGCCTCGTCGTAGCGACTGATGCCCGTGAATACTTTCAGGAAAGCGTCATTCAGCACTTCGCGGGCTTCCACTTCGCGGCTGCAGTAGGGCAATGCCACCGACAGGGCATAACCGTAGAAGCGGTCATACAGTGCTCTTTGGCTGCGCCGGTCATTGTTCCGGCAGCCGGTCAGCATGTGCTTCAAGCCATCGTTTTTCACCTTCAATGGTCTATTCAGGAAAATGGCGCTGACGGTTGCCTGGGAGGGAATGGTTTTATGAATGGTCCCGAATTCTTGTTGCGCTTTTCGAAAGGTAATCAACCATTCCGCATCGAATAGTATCCTTTTTCAAGGAAAATGGCCCTCTAAGAGGGGAAAAATAAGTGGCCATCTTTTAAAATGTAGACAAATTGTATGCAAATGAAAAACGGCTTACCCGGTGTAAACCGCATAAGCCGTTGATAATGAAGGTGATCTCGATGGGATTCGAACCCATGACCACTTGATTAAAAGTCAAGTGCTCTACCAGCTGAGCTACGAGATCGAGCCTGTGCTTTCTCGAAAAGCGGGGCAAAGATACATCCTCCCCCTCCGAAAGTCAAAACGTATCTGAAAAAATTTCCGATGATAATTTGGTCGGCAGGGGATGAAACCCCGGCTTGGCCAAATTAGTTTCGGTAGCCGGGCTTTTGGCGAGAAACTTTTCTGCGATTGGGGGCGTTACACCTACCTTTACACCTACAAATCAGCCCATTTACTTCGGTCCCGTCTATTATGGAATCTATTCGTCAGAAACAAATTGGAGAGCAGTTGCGGCGCTATTTCGGCATGCTGCTGAGCGAGGAAGGCAGTCTCATCTACGGGCGCGACAAGCTCGTGACCGTCACCCAGGTCAAAATGACGCCCGATCTGCTGGTCGCCAAAATATACATCAGCGTCTACGGTACGGATAATAAACAGGAAGTCCTGCTCGAACTGGAGGACAACCTCCCGCGCCTGCGCCAGGCCCTGGGCTCCAAAGTGGGCAAGAATATGCGCCGGGTGCCCGATCTCGAGTTCTTCCTCGACGACACGGTGGATGAGATGTACCGGGTGGACGCTCTGCTCAATCGCGTGACCGATGCGGACCAGAACATTGGTAAATAAGGCGGTGCGCTGCGCTATACTTCGTTTTTCTGCATGAAAATCGGCTTGTTTTTCGGTTCTTTCAACCCCATCCACGTTGGCCACCTGATCATTGCCAACTACATGGCGACCCGGACCGATCTGGACAAGGTCTGGCTGGTGGTCAGTCCCCAAAATCCGCTGAAGGAGAAAAAGACGCTGGCCCGCGACCACGACCGACTGCACCTGGTCCGGCTGGGCATTGGGGACAATCCACGGCTGGATGCTTCCTCCGTAGAATTCGGTTTACCCAAACCTTCCTACACGGTCGATACCCTGGCCTTTTTGCAGGAAAAATATCCGGATAAAACGTTTGCCCTGATCATGGGCGGCGACAACCTGGCTTCCCTGCACCTTTGGAAAAACTACCAGCAAATTCTTGCCCACCACGACATTTACGTCTATCAGCGTCCGGCCTACGAACTGGGCGAGCTGGCCACCCACCCGCGGGTCCACCTCTGTACGGCGCCGCTGCTCGATATCTCCGCCACCTACCTGCGCGAATGCCTGCGCAACGGTAAGTCGGTACGCTATCTGGTGCCGGAACCCGTCTGGGAATATCTGGAGACCAGTACTTTTTATAAAACCTGAGCAAGGCTAATTTGACTCATTGACATCAGACATTGGACGATCCGGCAAGTAATTGCCATTTTTGTCTCTTTATCCATGCCCGGACACTCCCGAATTTTTTCTGTAAATGGTGCTCCGGGGAAGGGGGGAAATTTTCCTTCAAAAATTTCTTCCCTTCCCCGGAACACCATTCCCCTTTTATGAGACTCTCCGTCATCATCGTCAACTACAACGTGCGCCATTTCCTGGAGCAGGCCCTGCGTTCGGTGCGTAAAGCCCTGCACGACATCGAAGGCGAAGTATGGGTGGTGGACAACAATTCCGTGGATGATTCCGTGCGCATGGTGCAGGAGAAATTTCCGGAAATGCGGCTGATCGCCAACAAAAAAAATGTGGGCTTCGCCGTGGCCAATAACCAGGCCATCCGCGAGAGCCGGGGCGAATACGTGCTGCTGCTCAATCCCGACACCCTGGTCGAGGAAGATACTTTCTCCAAATGCCTGGCTTTCATGGATGCCCACCCGGAGGCCGGCGCCCTGGGCGTAAAACTCATCGACGGCAGCGGCAAATACCTGCCCGAAAGCAAGCGCGGGTTCCCGACGCCCTGGGTGGCCTTTTGCAAAACCTTCGGCCTGTCGACCATTTTTCCAAAAAGCAGGCTGTTCAATCAGTACTACCTCGGCCATTTATCGCCCCATGAAACCAATCCGGTGGACGTGCTGGTGGGCTGCTTTATGTTCATTCGTCGCCAGGCCCTGGATCGGGCCGGGCTGCTCGACGAGGACTTTTTTATGTACGGCGAAGACATCGACCTGTCCTACCGGATCAAGCAGGCGGGCTTTGAGAATTACTACTTCCCGGAAACGCAGATCATTCATTATAAAGGGGAAAGCACCAAAAAAGGCAGCCTGAATTACGTCCGCACGTTCTATCAGGCCATGATCATCTTCACTAAAAAGCACTTCACCGGGCCGCGGGCCGGGCTGTTCGTGCTCATGCTGGAAGCAGCCATCTGGCTGCGGGCGGGGGTGACGCTGGTGCGCCATATCTGGCAAAAGATCTGGCTGCCGGCGCTGGATGCGGGCGCGATCTACGTGGGATTGGTTTTCCTGAAAAATTTCTGGGCGAGTTATTACTACAAAGACCCCGAGTGGTTCAAGCCCAACGTGCTGTGGTTCAATTTTCCGCTGTACATCCTCATCTGGCTGGGCACGGTCTGGCTGAACGGCGGCTACGACCGGCGCTACGACCTTCCGCGGCTGGTGCGCGGCCTGGGCTTCGGTACGCTGCTGCTGGCCGCCGTGTACGGCTTTCTCGATCTCGACTACCGGCCCTCCCGGGCGCTGGTACTGCTGGGCGCGGCCTGGGCGACGCTGGCCACCATTGCCCTGCGGGTAGCGGCCCATTTTTTCGAATTTCACAACTTCCGGATCGGCCGCGACCGGGTGAAGAACCTGGTGGTAGTAGGCTCCGCTGCCGAAAGCGAACGGGTGATGGGCCTGCTGAAACAGGCCGGTGTGCCGAACAACTTCATCGGTACGGTCGCTCCGCCCGGCGAACACGACGACCGCACTTACCTCAGCAGCCTGGAGCAATTGGACGAGGTCGTGCGGGTCTACCGCGTGGACGAAGCGATCTTCTGCTCCCAGGACATTCGCGCCCAGGACATTCTGGCCTGGATGACCCGTCTGGGACCATCGGTGAACTATAAAATAGTACCGGAGGAAAGCCTGAGCATCATTGGCAGCAGCAGCAAGAACGAACCGGGCGAATTGTACACCATTGCCATTCGCTACAACATTGCCGAACCCGGACAACGCCGCAACAAACGGGTGCTGGATACCTTTTTTTGCTTGCTCCTATTGGTCGCCGCGCCGGTCTGGCTGCTTTTTTCGGCCAAAAAAACGCTGTTCTGGCAAAACTGGGGGGCTGTACTGTTCGGAAAAAAAACCTGGGTCGGCTATGCGCCCAACGAGCAAAACGCCACCCTGCCCCGGCTGAAACCCGGCGTTTTCTCCCCGTTGGACCAGTTACAGGGCCTGCAGGCTAACGCACCCACGGTGGCCCGGCTCAACTTTCTGTTTGCCAAGGACTGGAATATCTGGCGGGATTTGGAGGTGCTCTGGGGAGCGAAACGATGAATGGAAATTCCGCCTACTTCTGCGCCTTGACCACCAGCCAAACGGCTACCACGCTGAACAGGATGTTCGGGATCCACATACCGAGCGCGACCGGTACCGTGCCGCTGGTCGCGAAGCTCACAGCAAACTTAGAAAGCAGAATGAACACGGCGCCGATGCCGATGCCCAGGGCCAGGTGCAGGCCCATGCCGCCCCGTACTTTGCGACCCGCAACGGCCAGCCCGATAACGGTTAGGATGATATTGGTCGCGGCATCGGCGGTACGCCGGTGCTTTTCAATTTCGGAATTTTTAATATTGGACAAGCCCCGCCCCCGGTCCCGGTCGATCACTTCCTGTAGTTGTGGGGTGGTCAGCTCCTGATTCTGGTTCTGGTAGTAAATAAAATCCTGGGGGGACAGGTTGATGGCCGTATCGAGCGGCGTAGTCGAATGGATGTACTGTTCGCGCTGGCCATCGGGCAAAAAAGTGCGGATGGAGTAGTTATTGATCTGCCAGATGTTCGGCTCGGCTTTCCAGGATACGTTGTCGGCTTCCAGGATACTGACCACCTTCGTCCCGTAGAACCTTTCCAGCCGCAGCCCGCTGGCGGTTTTGCTGGTCTTGTTGTAGCCCCGGATGAAGACTTTAGTATCCTCGCCGAGCAGAAAATGCAGATTGGCGGTCTTGCCTTTTTCCTGGTCGGTCCAGACGAAGGTGTGCTCGAACCAGAGGCGCGACTTGTTGAACATCGGCGTTAGGAAATGATTCAGCCCCAGGTGCAGCAGGGCGACCGCGCCGCCCGCCAGCAGGTAGGGGCGCATCAGCCGGCGGAAACTCACCCCGGCATTCAACACGGACAGAATTTCGGAATTGAAGGCCAGCCGCGACGTGAAAAATACCACCGCGATGAGGGTATACAGCGGCATCAGCAGGCTGGCAATATTGAAAATAAAGCCGGGATAGTAGTCCAGCAGTATATTCTTCACCGTACAGGGCTTGTCCAGAAATATCTGTACCTTATCGCTGAAGTCAATGGCCGCCGAGATGAGCGTACAGATCAGCAACGAGAAAGCAAAAGTGGTCAGGTAATTCTTAATCAGGTATTTATCGAGTAGTTTCAACATTTTCTTTTTAGCTGAACAGTCCTACAATATCGTCCTGGGTGAGCTTCTTGATCAGGCCCTGCTCCGTACTGATCAGGTCTTTGGCAATGTCCATTTTCTTAGCCTGCAGTTGCAGGATCTTTTCTTCCACGGTATCCTTACAGATCATTTTATAGGCAAAGACTTTTTTCTCCTGTCCGATCCGGTGGGTTCGGTCGATGGCCTGCTGTTCCACGGCCGGATTCCACCAAGGGTCCACAATATATACGTAGTCGGCTTCGGTCAGGTTGATGCCCACACCACCGGCCTTGAGGCTCATTAAGAAAACGCGGCACTGCTGATCCTCCTGAAAGTTGCGCACCCGGCTGGCCCGATCCTGCGTGGAGCCATCAAGATACTCGTAGGGAATGCCAGCTTTGATCAGGTGCTGACGAATGAGATCGAGCATTTTAAGAAACTGCGAAAAGATCAGAATCTTGTGGTTGCTGGCATTTTCTTCGATCTCCCGGATAATCTCATCCAGCTTGGCGGAATCGTCACCATAGTCCGCATCATCGGACAGCAGGGCCGGCGAATCACAGATCTGGCGCAGCTTCAATAACGCTTCCAGGATCAGGAACGATGATTTCTCCTTGCCTTCCACGGCCATTTTGTCCACGATTCGCTGGCGATAGGCCTCGCGGAAAGTATCGTACACTTTCCGCTGTTTTTTGCCCATTTCACAGTAGAGAATGGTTTCCGTCTTGTCGGGCAGGTCCTTGGCCACCTCTTCCTTGGTGCGTTTCAGCAGAAAGGGATAAATCAGTTTGCGCAATTCGCGGGCTTTCTCTTCGTCGCGGTACTTGTCGATCGGGGTGGCGAATTCGGTGCGGAAAAATTCCTGGCCGCCCAACAGGCCGGGATTCAGGAAATCCATCTGTGAATACAGATCGAAGGTGTTGTTCTCGACCGGGGTGCCGGTCATCACCAGGCGATTTTTGGCACTGAGGAGTTTTACGGCTTTGGAAGTCAGCGAATCCGGATTTTTGATGGCTTGCGACTCATCGAGCACCACGTAATTGAACCTGACTTTTTTGAAAGTTTCAATGTCGCTGCGCAGGGTACCGTAGGTGGTCAGCACGATGTCACAGCTTTTCAGGAAGTCCATGTTCCGTTGCCGGCCAATACCCCGGTGCAGGTGAATGCGCAGCTCGGGCGCGAACTTGTCCACCTCCGCCTGCCAGTTGAAGAGCAGGGTCGTGGGCACAACGACGAGATTCACGGCATCCGGGAAGCGGTTCTTTTGCTCCTGCAGGAAGGTCAGCACCTGCAGGGTTTTGCCGAGTCCCATGTCGTCGGCCAGACAGCCACCCCAGCTAAACTCGTCCAGGAAGTGGAGCCATTTATAACCTTCCTGCTGGTAGTCGCGCAGGGTGGCGGTAATGTTTTTTGGCAATGGCACGTCTTGTATTTCTTTGAAATACAGTAATTTATGTTTTTTATCCAGAATTTCCTGCTGGATCTGCTCATCGTCGATCTGCGCGTACAGATCGTCGATCAGCGAGAAATGCAGTTTGGAAACTTTCAGTTCGTCGCCCTTGACCTGCCCGAATTTGAACAGCGACGCGTATTGCTCCAGCCATTCTTCGGGCAGCATACCCAGGCTGCCGTCACCGAGCTGGATGTAGTTTTGCTTTTTCAAAATCGCTTTACGCACGTCGGCCAGCGAAGCGAACTGGTCGCCAAAGGCCACCTCCACCTTCATATCGAACCAATCAATGCCGGAAGAGGCCCGGATCTTGATGGCGCCGCGGTTGGGATTGTATTTGAATTTCTTGAGCTGATTGAAGCCGAATACCGGCGTCGCCCGGGCCTTGGCGGCCTCGAAAAACCGGAACAACCACTGGTTTTTCATGACCTCGCCAAAGGGCAGGTAAAAGAACGGCTGGCCCGCCTGCTGTTCAAATTCGGGATGTAGCTCCTGTACAAAGCGATAGAAATCCTGTTCCTGGTCCGGGAGGCGCTCCCATACCGTGATCTGGTCATCCGCATACGTCACCCGCTCCTTCTTGCCGTCCAGCAGAAATTCAAAACCCGGGGCTTCCGGGACCGGATTCTGGTAGGCGAACATAGGGATCAGCAACAAATTTTCCTCGTCTTCCTTCATGTAAATGCGCCCTTCGGTAAAGGAGAGCGGCTGATAATCAATCTGTTTATCAATGTTAAATGCCACGGAGAACTGCGCCGTGAGGGGCAGTACGAATTCCGCCAGCAAATTGGGCAGGAAGTCTTTTTTCACTTTTACGCTGCCCGTCGGGGCCATTTGGTGCAGCACGGTGGCGGCAGCGTAGTCGGCGATCTTCGCAATTTTATCGGCATAGTGCAGGAGCCAGAAACCCAGGAAAGCAATTTTCCCAGCCGGCACCACTTCCTCTCCCCAGGCGACAAAGGCTTCCAGCACGGCAAAATCGCCCTCCTCCCGCAGCTGGAAAGTCGGTTTCACCGGCTGCGGCAGCACCTGTACCCGGTGGAGCGAATTCACGCGGTGCTGGGTATCCGCACTGATGACGGTTATCTTGTCGCGCAGCAGGGGCAGAGTTAAGGCCCACACCTGACCAAGGTGTTCGCGGGCAGCCACGCGGGCGGGTTCGCTCAGCTCGGCGAGGGCGATGGACTGATAGTACCAGCGGGGCAGCTGCTCGCCGGTCATCCGCACCGCCGCGATCAGGGCCGTGGTGGTGAAACTCTTTTTGGCAATATTCAGCAGGCGGCTGTCGGTCTGGCTGATTTCCGGCACTTCGGATTGGTCGCCATAGTTGGTATACATGTTTTCCAGCTTACCCAGGTGGCTCAGTTTGTCCTTATCGGGCTGATAACGGGCGGTGAGCGGCACAAGCGTCAGATCGGGCAGGGTCAGTAAGTCCATTTTGGTCAGCGCGTAGACCAGTACCCGTTGCGCGGCATCCTCTTCTTTTTCCAGGGCCTTCGGCACCGAAAAAGTCGGGTTGACCGCAGTGGTCAGCGCCGGATGGCGCTGCCACCATTGACCCAATTGGCTCGGCGACTGAATAGCCTTGTCGAGTACATTCAATTCCAACCTGCCCTGCTCATTCACGCGAAAACTGAATTTGCCTTCCAGGTCATCACTGAGCGAAAATCCATAGGCGGCAAGCAACCCATTTTTCTCCTCCGTCCAGTCGCGCATACTCTCGAAGGCCAGCGGGCCGAACTGATCGCGGAGCGCCAGGAGGGCCGCCAGCTTGTGCGCGCACAAGGGGTCCGGGAGCAGCTGCGCACAGGAGCACGACGATTGCACCAGTCCGGGATCGGTGCGCGCGAAACGGAAGGTGAATTCCTCTTTCTGCAGGGTTACCCGGCCTTCGGAGTAGCCATCGGTCGCTTTAAAGAGCATGACCTTTTTAGCAATGTTCCGGTTCTTCCAGGTAGACTCAGCCGTATTCGTGCGCAGGCTTTGGTCACTTAGATCGGGCAGCCGCAGCTCATTGTCCAGCATGTTGTACTGCAGTTCCGGTTCCGGCTCATCAATGAGGTTGCGCTCGCTGAGCGCCATCAAAGCCGCCACCCGGTGTTTGCACAGTCCACCCCAGTCATACGGGCAGGTACAGGCCGAAGTGAGGGTTTTCTTCCCCTGAAAATTCCGGATCGTCACCGTATATTGATCACCGCCCCGCTCGCTTTGCACCTTGAAAATAGCTAATCCGCTTTCCTTCGGATCGAATACCAGCAGATCATACTTGCCGTGCCGGTAGATATAAAGCCCTTTATCCAGCGACTGCGTCGTCGCATTGGCACTCAGATAAATATCAATCCGCTCACCCCCGGGTTGTTTCATGGAAAGTCTCGTTTTTTGCAAAACGCAAAAATACGGGCTTGGTGGCAAACGCCGGGACTTGCAGGCCGATAGATTGGAAAGTTTCCAAAAAATGGCAATACGGGTTATCAACCTTTTTTATCAACCTTTATCAACTTTTATCAACCTGCCACACCTGACCCATGGGATTTCGCTCCACCCTCCTGCGCCCTTTTGCCAAAAGCATCGCCCGTTCCATCGATCGGTGGTCGGCCGACGCCCTGCACCGGCAGGAACAGGTGTTGAAAAATTTACTGACCCAGGCCAGACAAACCGCTTTCGGGCGCGATCATCATTGGGGAGAAGTGCATGATTACGAAGCATTTAAACATGCTGTCCCCATCCGGGACTACGAAGACCTGAAAGGCTACATCGAACGCGTCAAGCAGGGGGAGCAAGACGTGCTGTGGCCGGGCCAACCGGCCTATTTCGCCAAAACCTCCGGCACCACTTCGGGCGTGAAGTATATTCCGATGAGCCGGGAAAGCACGCCGCTGCATTTCGGTACGGCGCGCAACGCGGTGTTCAACTATTTTGCCCGTACCGGCCAGGGCCGGTGGCTGGATGGCAAGATGATCTTCCTGTCCGGCAGCCCGACCTTGGACCAGGTGGCCGGCATACCCACCGGACGGCTGAGCGGCATTTCCAATCACCTGGTGCCGGCCTGGCTGCGCACCAATCAGCTGCCTTCCTGGTCCACCAACTGCATCGAGGACTGGGAAGAAAAACTCGAACGGATCGTGGACGAGACGGTCAATGCCGATATGCGGCTCATTTCCGGTATTCCGCCCTGGGTACAGATGTACTACGAGCGCCTGCTGGCCCGCACCGGTAAACGCACGATCAAAGAGATTTTTCCCAATTTTTCCGTTTTTGTGTACGGCGGCGTGAACTACGAGCCTTATCGCGCCAAGCTGGAAGAACTGGTCGGCGGCCCGGTGGACAGCGTGGAAACCTACCCGGCTTCGGAGGGATTCATCGCTTTTCAGGATACCTTTCCCGGCCAAGGCCTGCTGCTCAACGTGGATGCCGGCATATTCTTCGAGTTTGTGCCCGCCGACGAGCTTGCGCAGGAAAATCCCACGCGCCTGTGGCTGAAAGACGTGGAACTGGGCGTCAACTACGCCCTCATCCTGCATACGAATGCCGGATTGTGGGGCTACAGCCTCGGCGACACGGTGCAATTCGTCAGTAAAAATCCCTACCGAATTGTGGTGAGCGGCCGGGTCAAACACTTTATTTCCGCCTTCGGCGAACACGTCATCGGTAAGGAGGTAGAGGAGTCGCTGCTGCCGGTGGCCAACGCGGCGGGCATCCGCATCGTGGAGTTCACCGTGGCGCCTCAGGTCACTCCGCCCGAAGGCGGGCTGCCCTACCACGAGTGGTTCATCGAGTTCGACAACGCACCCGCCGATCTGGAGGCTTTCGCCCGCGACGTGGATGCGCGGATGCGCCAGCAGAATATTTACTATGATGACCTGATCGCCGGCAACATCCTGCGACCTTTGAAAATCAGGGTACTCCGCCGCGATGCCTTTCGGGACTACATGAAAACCCAGGGGAAACTCGGTGGTCAGAATAAAGTGCCGCGACTGGCGAACGACCGGAATGTGGTGGAGGGGTTAGCGTGAGATTATGTTTTATTCGTAGCAGTCTCTTTCTCTTCCAATTTCTCCAGATCCCGCAACGCCGGCCCGTTGAGCACCTTACCATAGCCGTCGAAACGCGATCCGTGGCAGGGACAATCCCAGGTTTTCTCCATCTCGTTCCAGTGCACGATGCAGCCCACGTGGGTGCACACCGGGCTCAGGCGATGCACCTGGCCGGCTTCATCTTTATATACAGCCACTTTGCGCAGCCCTTCGCGGATGAGCACACCCGTGCCTGCGGGTATATTGGTTTGCTTGTCGTCATCGCCCGGCGTGAAATAGTCCTTGAACTGCCAGAAAGCCTGGCTGCCCTCTTTGATCAGCTCGTCGGCAGCACGCAGCGTCACCCGGGAGGGATGGTAGAGTTTTTCCCAGGGATTGTCGCGGCCCAGGATCTGGTCGGTCACGATGCGGGCGCCCAGCGTGGCATTGGTGGTGCCGCTGCCGGTATCGCCGGTGATGATGTACACGTGTTTGTCATCGGCGTGGCGGCCATTGTAGCCAATACCGTCCACCGATTCCATGACCTGGCCCGACCATTGGTAGAGCAGTTCACCACATTGTGGGAAAGTCTGACGCGCCCAGGCCGCCAGGTGTTGAAAGCGCTCCTCCGTCTCGCCGCCGTCTTCATTGCGTCCGGTGTGATGATCCTCCCCGCCGGCGATCAGCACGTCGTGATCGGGCATTTCCACCAGCCGTACGTAGTGGTAGGGATCGAGGGTGTCCCAGAAAATAGCGTAGGGCAGCGCACCTTTTTCTACCTGCAACCCGACGACGTAGCTGCGAAAAGCCGCCTGTTTTAAATGTACACCCACCAGTTCGCTGATGGGCGAATTGGTGGCGGTGACCAGATCGGTGCAACGGATGACGTGGCCGCTTTCGGTCTGGATGGTCACCCCCTCTTTTTCTTCGTCAATTTCCATGACCCGCGTGTTACAGTAAATAGTGGCGCCTTGTCGCTGCACTGCTTCGGCCAGACCATACATATATTTCAGCGCATGGATCTGCGCCAAGTCGCCCACCTCGATACAAGGATGAGCGGGCAAACCCTCCACCGGAATGCGGGTATGGCGAACGACATCAATCCCCATATCAGTCAATATTGTCTGCTCTTTGTCCAGCAGCTGGACGTCCTTTTCGCGTGGCGCAAACAGAAAGACGGGCACCCGGCGAAAGTCGCAGTCGATTCCTTCTTCGCGGGCGATTTGTTCGATGGTCTCGATGCCGTAGCGGTGGCTTTCCATAATCATCTGCACCCCGTCGCCGTGAAAGCGTTTGAGCTGGCTGTACGAGTAGTCCGTGAAAAAGGTGAGCTGTGCGGTCGTCCGCGAGGTCTCGCCCTGGGCCACCTGCGGATTTTTTTCAAGGACTAAGACCTTTTTTCCTTCCTTGGCCAGCTGGTAGGCGGTAGTCAGGCCGGCGATGCCGGCGCCGATAATGCACACGTCGCAATCGATGTTTTCTTGCAAAGCCGGGAATTGTCGGGTGGGCAAAACGCTCATCCAGACGGAAGTCGTGGAACCGGAGGGATTCATGGGTAAAATTATTTTGATGGTGGAGAGTACGATATCTGCCGGACCTGCCGGTGTGCAAAGCCGGCGCATCCGCAAACGAAGCGGATACCAGGGCTAAAAAAATATGCCGCGCATTGGCTTCCCAGCAGGAAATCTGCGGAGCCTGCAAATAGGCGCGCTGTTTTTTAAACTGACTACCTTTGAATTCTTAATCCGCAGCAACATGCCTGATTTTAAAGTACCTATTCGTGATTTTATCGGCCAGGGCCGATTGGAAGAAGCCCTGCAACGGGCCAAACAAGCCGCCTTGGCCGGCGTGACCGAACTGGATACCCCGGCCACGCTGCTGAGCGCAGAATACGAATACCTGAAAC
>JBKJKS010000134.1:0-5963 GCA_046597295.1 Saprospiraceae bacterium | reverse complement strand
GAATAGTTAGTTTGGACTTGGAAAAATACCGAAGAGCGAAATGATAAAATCGATGCATAAATAAGGCATCAGGTTGGAGTGGGGCTGACTGCCGCCAGTGGGGCTGATGGCGCCGGCATTCATGGCCTGCGTGGGATTGACGTCGAAGAACGTATCCACCTTGGTCGATTTAGCCAGCAGGCTGTTCGTCGGGAGGGGGGAGTTGGCGGTGGCATCATAGGCCAGCGCGGCGTGGTTGTGCGCCGGCAACTGCGTTACTGTGAGGGTTACTTCCTCTACGCCGCCGGTCTGGGCGAAAGTATGCGCCGGGCCCTGGTGGACCGGCAGGCGGCCGCGCAGGTCGGGCAGGGCGAAGGTGCTCTGCCCGTCACCGCCGTAGGTGGTGCCAATCAGTTGAAATAAGGTCTCGTTTTCGGAGATGGGCAGCAGCTGGCCTTCACAAAACATCCAGCCGGCCGGAGCGAAATTGCCGGCAAACATGCGTATTTCTCCAACATAAGGTTGTGCCATGATTGTTTTCTAATTATTGGGTGGAAGAAAAGACGGTCTGATCTAGTTGCGCGAGGGGAAGATGCCCTGCAAAGCGACGCAGAAATTAATTGTCAGGTAGGGCTGCTGGTTCTCGTGGGCCTGGCTGCCGCCAACGTTGGACAGGGTGGACGATGCCAGGGCCAGTAAGGGCGGGTTGCCGCCGCCGGCCTGGTACATTTCATTCGGAGCGCTGTTGGACAGGAAGTTACCGACCGGATTGTTGACGTTGGTGGAGCCGTCGGGCGGATTTTTGGCGTTGAGCACGTGCGAGTGAGTCGGCATTTCAGACTGCGTCAGCGTATGCGCATCTTCTCCGCCGGTTTGTCCCTGGACAAAGCTGCTGCCCACATGGATGGGCACCCGGTCGCGCAGATCGGGCAGCGCGACCGGGTGCCCGTTGCCGCCGTACATCGTACCCATCAGCGAGAACAGGGCCTGGTTCTGGTTGATGGGCAAGAACTGTCCGTTACACATTGCCCAACCTTGGGGGGCAAAATTGAAACTGAAGAGGCGTATTTCGCCCAAAAAGGGTTCAGCCATACGTTTAAAGTTTAAAGTGTAAAATGAATAAATAGAAGTCAGGCGATCTGGGACTGTGTAGTTAAGGTATGCTGGGACTGGAAGTAATCGTTGTACACAACTTCTCCGCCGTTTTGCACGGTGATACGGGTATAGGCATGACTATTTTGCACACGGGTAATCATTTCCACCCGGCCAAGCCGGCTTTCGTATCCGTTTGCGCCGCCCTGTACGGGTCGAAGCGGCAACAGGAGATCTGCTATAGGCAGGTCGGTTGCCGCCAGGGCCGCTGCCGCCCGGGCCAGGGCTTCGATCTGAAATCCGGTCAGCACCAGTACCTGCCGCCAGCGACCATCCGGTCCAATGGCCAATATCGGCACCAGCATATCCAGTAGGCCGGCCTGGGAGCGGCGCAGTATCCGTGGATAAAAGCAATACGATTTTTCGGCGGAAAAGAAAGCGCCGGCCGCTTCGCCTATATAACCGCGGGCGGCCAAAAATGTGTTGGTGGTTTTGATCTGCCCGCGTAAATTTTCCGGCCAAAAAAATGCTGCAGACCGGCGCTTGGCGCCCATTGCCCGGGCCAGGTCAGGCAGCCAATGCTGAACGCCCTGGCGCTGATGCGTGGTCAGGGAAAGAACACCGGCCGGCAGACTGAGTCCAAGTAAGCTTAGGGGGCCGGTGCTAAGGAAGGTCCTACGTTTCATAAGATGGGTAAAAGATTAGCAGGCAAGGCCTTGCGTTAAAAAATAACGGAATGGCGCCGGGCTGACGCACAAATGTATACATTCATCCCAGGAAAATAGCATCCAAACAAATACTTAACGAGGTTTAGAATCAGGTTTTGTGGCGCAAAAAAATACCACATAGTACTGTGTCTCCAGAGGGGTTCAGCCCTGCGTCCGCCACTCCATCAGCAGATAAACCGCATTACCGGTTTCGACCGGCCGGAAACCCAGCCTTTCGTACAATTGCATGGCCCGGTTCTGCCGCTCGACGTGGATGGTGAGCGGCTTGTCGGCCGCCGCCGCTTCCGCCTGCAGGTTTTGCAGCAGGTGCACGCCAAAGCCCCGGTTGCGGAATTCGGGCAGCAGCGTTATATCCACAATGCGAATTTCTGCCGCCCGGCGATCCAGGTAAAGCCGTCCCGCCACCTGGCCGGCGCAGACAATGACCTGAAAACTGGCCTGCGGGTAGTACTGCTGGTAATAGAGGTGCTGCGCCTGAAATTGCTGCGTCAGGAAAGCCAGTTTCTGGGCCTCCGTCCAGTCCGGCAACAAGGCCATTTCTTCCGATCGGCTGCTGGCGTATACTTTCAGCAGCATCGCTTCATCGGTCGTTTCGATGGGGCGAAAACTAAGCATGGAAGATTGAAAAGGTTCGGTCAACTGCATACGTAAAGGAGGGGAAAGGAGCAAAAGTCGTACCTGTTTGCGAAAATTTTTTTAATTTTTTATCGGCCAGGCGTTGAAATAAATCGTTCCAGCTGGCAGCTGGGTCAGGGTGTTGAAGATGAAAAAGGCACCAGGATGGAAGACACTCGCCAAAGGCATCCGGGTGCGTGACTATGCCTGCGTATTCCGCTTGTTAAATTTGAAAAAAAGACTTTGAAAACCATTTTACACCAAGTATATCTGCGTAGGTTTGCAGCAGCAATCACCAATTTAATCCGCGAAAAGTTTATGAAATACGTAGAACTATCCTTTAGAGCGCTATTATTTTTTAGGCAAAAATTTGTCCCTCAACAGTATGTCCGTATCCGATGAAAGTCTCCTTACAAACGTCCGGCCGAGTGCCTATCTTCCTGCTCGCACCACTATTTCCTGATCAATATTATCCTTTTTCCATCAACCCTTCCCCGCAGAGGGCATGGCTCGGGTGGGTCATTTCCGGCCCACCACAGTGCAGGTGACGAAGAAGCACCTACCCTTCCCACACTATCCATTCGCATCCAACCAGCGCTTAGTCCGATGAAATACTTCCTCCTTCTTTCTGTCCTGTGCTGCCTGACCTGGCAAATGTCGGCGCAGACCATCGTCCCCACCCAAACCGACGAAATCATCATCGACAACGGAACGCCCGGCAAAGCCGATCCGAACGACCGCATCCGGTACAAGGTCACCATTTCCAATACCGCCGGAGCGGCCGGTACGGGCGCCCAGCTCAATGTCGTACCCGACCCGCGCACCACCTTCGTACCCGGCACTTTCCGTTCCTCACCGCTGGCCCTGGCCGATGCCTACACCGCCACCGGCAACGTCGGCATTACTGTGCCGGCAGCCAGTGGACTGAAGATCAACGACTTTGACGATAATATCGGCGGCCTCACCGTGACCGCCGGCACGTTTGCCACCACCCAGAACGGCTCGATCATGATCGCCGCCGACGGCAGTTTCATGTACACCCCGCCGGCCGGCTTTACCGGAACGGACACCTATACCTATACGCTGAACGACGGCAATGGCGTCGGTTTGCCGGTGCCGACCACGGACGTAGCCCTGGTCACTTTTACCGTCAGCAACCTGATCTGGTTCATCGACAACAGCGCCGGGGCCGGTGACGGACGACTGACCACGCCGTTCAACACGCTGACCGCCTTCAATGCGGGTTCGGCCAATGCCGGCGATGTGGTATATCTCGAACAGACCGGTACCGCCTATACGGGTGGCATTGTGCTGGCCAACGCCGAACGCCTGTTCGGCGAAGGCCATTCCGGGGGGGCTAACCTGTCCAACGTACTGCCCTTCACCCTGGCCCCATTCAGCAAAACGCTGCCCAACATTAACGGCACGCGGCCGGTGATCACCAACGCCGGCGGCAATGGCATTACGCTGGCCTCCGGTAACACCGTGCGCGGCGTGGAAGTCGGCGCCACGTCCGGTGCGAAAATATTCGGCAACGGTTTCGGCACGCTCACCGTGGGCAACACCACCACGCCCGACGTGCTGCTCAACAGCACCGGCCAGGCCCTCAACCTGACCACCGGCAGTTTCGACGCCACCTCCAAATTTATCAGCATCACCAGCACCAGCAGCGGTACCCAGGGCCTCCTCCTGACCGGTGTAGGCGGCACGGTCGCCTTTGGCAGCACCACCATCTCCGGCTACACCACCCAGGGCATCCTGATCGGCACCAGCACCGCCAACATCGACCTGGGCAACACCTCGGTCACCGGCGGCACCGATGCCGTTTCCCTGCAAAATAATTCGGCTGGCACGCGCACCTTCGGCACCCTGACCACTTCCGGCAACAGCGCTGCCGGCTTCCTGCACGGTGTAGGCGGCGGCACCACCACTGTCACCGGCGCTACCACCATCACTAACCCCGGCGGTACGGGCATCGACATTCAAAGCAACACTACAGCGGTTACGTTCGCCGGCACCACGGTCAATAAAGGCGCCAGCGCCGGCATTGGCGTCAACCTTGGCGGTGCAGCCACCGGCAACAGCGGCACGGAATCCTTTTCCAGCCTGACCATCACCACCTCCAACGGTGCAGGCCTGGTGGGTATCAATAACGCCGGGCAGATCACCGCCAGCGCCGGCAGCATCGCTGCGGCGGGCGGTGCGGCCATCAATATTTCGCGGGCGGCAGGCGGCAATACGCCGGTCACGCTCACGCTCGGCAGCGTCGGTACCAGCAGCAGTCCCGCCAACGGCATTGCTTTCACCAACGTTTCCGGCACGTTCAGCGCTCCCGGCGGTACGCTGAGCAATGTTACGGGCACGGCCTTCCTGATCAGCGGCGGCATCCTCGCCAGCACCTACGGCGGCAACATCACCGGCAACAGCGCCCTGGCGGTGGACATCGACAACCACGAAACCGGGAATATTACCTTTCAAACCGGTAACATCATCTCGACCACCCAGGGCATTCGGGTTCAAAATTCCAACAGCGGCACCATTGCCTTCGATAACCCCAGCAAAAACCTCAATACCGGCGCCAACACCGCCGTCAATTTGTTCAGCAACGCCGGCGCCACCATCAACTTCACCGGCGGAAGTCTGGTGCTCACCACTTCCACCGGCACTGGCTTCACCGCCACTGGCGGCGGCACCATCAGCGTGACCGGCGCCGGAAATACCATCAACAGCACCTCGGCCATCGCGCTCAACGTGGCGAACACCACCATCGGCGCCGGCGACCTGAACTTCCTGAGCATTTCGGCAGGCAATAACACCGCAGCGGCCGATCCGGCCAGCGGCATCGTGCTGAACACCACCGGTTCTACCGGCGGCCTGACGGTGACCGGTACGGGCACGACGAATGGCTCGGGCGGCACCATCCAGAGCATCACCGCCCGCGGGGTAGACATTACTTCTGCCGCCATGGTCCTGTTGAGCAACATGGCCTTTACCAACGCCAACCTGAGTGACGGCGGTGTCTGCGGAGCGGTGGATAACTCCGGCTGCAACGGCGCCATTCACCTGAACACCGTGACCACCGTTACGCTGGATAACATTGACATCAGCGGCACCACGGCGCAGCAGGGGATCAACCTGAAGGAAGTGACCGGCTTCAACCTGCTCAACAGCACCATCATCAATGCCGGCAACGGCGGTGAAGAAGGCGGCGTGTACGCCCTCAACCTGGCTGGAACCAGTTCGATTGTGAACACCAGTATAACCTTCCCCGGCGGACGCGGCGTGACGATTTACAACATCAGCAAGACACTGGTGCTGGACGTCACCAACTCCAACTTCGACGACACCCAGACCTCGGTCAACGGCGCCGACGGTTTCGAGATCAGCACCTTCGGCACCTCGAATACGACCTTAGACATCCTCAACAGCCTTTTCCGCCGTAACAAGACCAACGGACTGCAAACCATTGTCGAAGACAATTCCTTCATGAGTCTTGATATACAGGGCAGCACCTTCGACTATGGCACCTTCGCCGGCGGCGGCGGCGGC
>JBKJKS010000664.1:0-5999 GCA_046597295.1 Saprospiraceae bacterium | reverse complement strand
ATGATGGTGGCACTGATGTTATTCGTGGCCGAACAGGGATCCCCGATGATCACATCGGGCAGGTTGACGGTAGCGCAGCACGAGAAAGGGTCGGTGGTCACGATCATATCCGCCGGGCAGGCGATGGACGGTCCCTGCTTGTCCTGGACGCCGATGATCTCCTCGTACTGCAGGATCTGACCGCTGCAGGCTTCCGATACGACCCAGCTGCGCCGGATGGTATAAGAACCGGCGCAGACCCAGATCACGTGATCCTCGTAGTCGATGCTGATGCCGCAGGCGCCCGGCTCGCTGAAGACGAAGGGACTGCCCTGCAAGCCCAGGCCATTGATGTAGGCGGGCGTCGGGTACTGATCGCTGCAATCGAACGACGGGTTGCTGATGTCGTCGTAATGGGGCGGAAAGACGACATCGGTCAGCGTGGCGCGCAGCAGATTGATCTGCTGGATGCAGGTAGCCGTGTTGCCGCCGGCGTCTTTGGCCAGCCAGCGGCGGTTGATGATGCCGGTGTACGGCGAAGCGCAGTTCTGGGGGGTGGTCTGGTCGGTGTAGCTGAGGGTGACGTCGCTGCAGGCATCCAGGAAGCCGGCCGGTACGAAATAGCTGTTGTTGGCAATCTGGGTGGCCGGCGGTGCGGTGAGCCCGTTCGGGAAGCCCGCCCCGAAGGTACCGGTGAAGCGGAGGAGCAGCTCGGCCTGCTCGATGATCGAGACGTCGTTGTTGCCATTCAGGTCCATTACCCGTATTTTCCAGGTGCCGTTCACCGGCTCGCCGTCGAAGCTGCTCAAAGCGCCCAGGGAGAAAGGGATCGGCGCCCGCAGGCCCGCCGTGTAATTGGCACAAACAAAGGCGCCGGTGGCTTCATCATCGAATTTTACCCACAGTGGCGCGGGCATACAACCCGTCAGCTGGTTCCACACCGTCACGACGGTTCCGGAGGGGCTTTCCACCTGGATGCGGAGGTTGGAATTAAAAGGATCGCCGCTGATCCGGGTGTGGAAATCCACATCGTTCACCGTCGAGCCGGCCGGCGCATCCACCGGAATAGCCACTTCCCGGGTTTGAAAATCCACCACGTTCGCGGGCAGGGCCGGGGCGGCAAACTTCAGGGTGGCCGAAGCGGTGTTGGAATAGGTCGGCGCCGTCGGGTAGTTGCAGGGCAGCAGGGTCACCGGGCAAGGGTTGAGCTGGGGCGCAATGTTGTCGAACACCTTCAGGTTGCCGGTGCATTTATTGCCCGTCACCGGATCGGTCACCCGTACCCCGTAGGTCTTGCCAATGTCCGCCGCGGTCAGAATGGCCGGTACCCAGGGGCCGTTGCCCAGGGGCGCTATCTTATCAATTTGCACGATGTACTCGTCATAACAACGGTACGGACCCCCTTCCAGGACCTGGTCGGCGCCCACCGCGGTCGTACAGTCCTCGCCCAGCGCTATGTTGACCAGGTCGTTGCAAACCAGCGAATTGGACGGATTTTGAAACTTGCTCACCGTTACCTTGAAGGAGCAGGTGGCGACATTGCCCGCCGCATCGGTACAGGTAAAAATATTGGTCGTCGTGCCGGCCGGGAATTCGGCGCCCGAAGGCAGGCCGGCGGTCTGCACCGGAGCACTCACGGCGCCGACGCTGTACTGCACGTAGCCATTGTAGGCGCGGCTCTGGTAGGTGGTCCCGAAAGGATATATTTTCCCCGCGCCGGGATTGGAAGAAACTTCCAGCGTGCCGTCGTCTGCACTGCGGAAGCCGTCCGCGTTGGTCAGGCCCGTATAGTTCACCGGAGCCCCCGTGGTGCTGGTGATGTAAATGCCGCGCGATTGGCCGGGCGCCAGCGTAATCCCGAAGCCGGGGACCGGGGTTCCGGCGCCGGGGCTGACCGAAGTGACGCTTTGCTCCCCGGCCAGGGTCCAGGCGCTCACGTCCTGGTCATGGCCCTGCCAGGTGGCGGCGGAAGTCGTCACGTACACCTGCATCGGCCAGGTGCCGGCGTCCAGCGAGGGGCCAAACTGGGTGATGGTCATCGGCGTACTGCCCAGATTCTGCAGGTCGAACATGATGCCCGCCTGGCCATTATTGAAATCGAAAGGCTGCGCCACGGTACCGCTCAGGGTGAAGGCGCAGTTGTCGGTGCAGGGAACGTCGAAGGAATAGAAGGCGGCACACTGGCCGGCCAGCAAATTCAGGGTCACGTTGGAGGGACAGGAAACGGTTGGCGGCGTATTGTCGATGACGGTGACGATTTGCGTGGCGGAGGAGACGACACCGCCGCCGCAGGGGTCCACCAGTTCCCAACTGATCACATTGACGCCTTTGGGCGCGTTGATGATCACGGGGCCGGGACCGGGCGCCGACGTCGGTGCGCCGCCGTTGATGCGGTAGCGCAGCTCCAGGCCGGCATTGCAGCCGCCGGGCTGAAAGGTCGGCAGGGCCGTGGACACGTTGGCCGAACAGCTGGCGTTGCCCGGACCGGTGCTGGCCGAGAGGGGTCCGGCTGCCGTCATGGTACAGACCATTTTCGGTACCTGGCGCACGATGGCCGACCAGCCGGGCCGGTTGGTAGAAGGATCGGAACGGAACTGGAAGGTGAGGGCTTCGCCGACATTCGCGCCGACGGCAGCCAGACCGGTGTTGGCGGTGATGGTGCCGGGACTGACCGTCTGCCAGTTGCCGCCGGGAAAGCCGGAAAAGGTGGCGCCTTCCGGTCCGGGCACCTGGTTGACCCCGACCGTGCTGCTGTTGAACACGTAGAAAGCATCCCAGCCGACTTCCAGGCCGAAAGACGTGAAGGTCGCCTGAATGCGGTGGGTAGCGGGGTTAGCGGGTAAAAAGGTGACGCTCGCATCCACATTGTTACTGTAATTGCCAGCGGGGCCGCCATTGTCAAAGAAATTGAAATAGCAGTTACCGGGTGGATTGATGGTAAACGGACTACCCGGGGTCGTGCCGCCGGTGGCCAGGTTGACGTTCGTTTGTGCCGCGAGCGGCAGCACGAAAGCGGTCAGGAGGACGGCCAGTATAAATAAGTTACGGTTGCTCTTTTCCATGAAACAGGAACATTGATGGATTTTTTAAAAAGGATTAGTGCGCCAATCTGTTGATCGTCAATTGGTCAGCATGATGCGTGCCTCTTCGTGCAAGGCGTGTAGGACCACCTTGGGCGTGTAGGAGGCCTCTTTGGAGAAACCCAGCGTGGCCGCGGCCGGCAGGGCGAGTTCGACGGCGTCTTCCACGGCAGCGCCCTGGCTGAGCTGCTTGACCATTTCCTTGAAGTAGGCTACCCGGCGCAGGGCGTTGTCGAACAGCGTCGTGCCTTCCGTGTAGCTGGGCATCTGCTGGTTCAGCAGCTGGATGTGGGCCAGCAGCACGACCGAAGCGTCGGTCTCGGTTTTCCAATTGTACTGCTGAGGGGCCTCCATTTGCAGGGCCTGGGCCACCACAGGCGTGGTTGGCAGGGCCAGCAAAGAGATCAAAAGGCAGAATGCGAGGAGGTAGTGGCCTCCGGACGATTGCATCAGTCTTTTCATGTTGCTTAATTTTTGTTGTTGAGACATGTAGGAGATTATGAATGGAAATGCAGGATTGGCGGGTTCAGCCACCTCTGTTTATCGTCTTTATCCCGGAAGCCGGGGCCTTGGGGCGGCGAAACCCGCCGGTACGGTCTACGGTTGGGTGTTGCCAAACCGGATGCGGTACGTACCGTCGTATGCTTCGATGGGGTAGCGTCCGGGCAGGACCGACTGCGTTTTCAGGTGTAGAAAATCCACCAGGCCGCTCGGCAGCCGGCAGGGTTCCGGTACGTGCAGGACACCCGACAGCAGGTGGTTGCGCAGGACGCGGACGCATAGAAATTCGCGGAACAGCAGCAGCGAGAAATCCTGCCCGCCTTCGCCGGCGGTGAATACGCCCAGCACGGACCGGCAATCGCGTTGTTGCGACGGGCTGGGCGGCGGGGTATGCCGCGCCGATATTTTACAGATTCCCGTTCCGCTGCAGTCGGCACTGGGCGATCCGAATACGACTTCGCAACTCATGGCCTGGCGGCGGCCGGCCTCCGGCCAGGGCAAGCTTTTGCGGAGCAGAAGCGAGGTCGTTTTTTCAAAGCCATACTGGATGGCGGAGCTTGGCTGATGCATGGCGCTATATTTTAAAAATGGGCGGTTGGATGATGGAAGGGAGCCGCACAGGGCTGCCGGTTACTACACATTAATCAGGTCGAGGCCGGTGATGCAGGCGCCGATGAGATCAAGGCTGGTAATACTGGAAGCGGAAGACGGGAAAACGATTACTTTTTTCATGACTGCGAACTTGTTTTGTTGTTCTTTCTTGCAGTCAAAGGTCCGGCGGTGGCCTACCCTAAATAAGGACAGTAAAACGCCATCGGTCGCCCGGCTAATTTTTGGCGTTTTTATCTATTTTAAAACACTATAGATTGGTATTCAATAGTTTATGATAAATTTGAAATGCTATTTTTCGACCGGAATCGCCATAAAAGCCGGCCGGCGGCCCGGCTGTCCGGCCCCTGCCCAGTGCAGATCAGGGCAAAAAAAAGCCCTTCGTGACGCATGATCTGCGTCGCGAAGGGCCGGGAAGAGCCGCTCAATGGGCTTCGGTCAGGAAGCTTTCTTAGCGTATATTTTCAGGTCGAGCGATTGTACCGATAGTTCCCACAGGGCCTCGTACGGGATGATCTCTACCTCGTGGGTCTGGTTGGCAACCTCCAGCGGGGTGCTGAGCAGTGATTTTTTGTAGCGCTCCGTTTTGCGCAGCACCGCCTCGCGGTGGAAGGAGGCGACCGGTATTTGCAGCAGCATCTTGATGAAGCAGTTGCTGCGGAAAGTATTGTCTTCCTTGAGGTAGCGGATACAGTACTTTTCGATGCCTTCAATGCGATCGACCGACTGCTCATAGTTGCGTTCGGCAATGGAATACAGAATCTGGATGATGAGAATAGAAATATTCATCCCGCGCTTGTCCTTGGCGTACAGGGAGATCTCGTTCAGGAACTTGCCGATCTTGAACTTGGCGACCTTATCGGAAAGTACGTGTTCGGATACCCGGCCGATTTTAATGAGATAAAAAATGTAGGCCTGGAAGATGCGCCACATTTCCACGATTTGCACGGCCTTTTCCTCGAAGCGCGGATAGCCGGTTACTTTTACGTACAAGCGGTAAGCATCGTTGTAGTGGCCGGTGTGCATGGCCAACAGGAAAAACAACTCCTGCAGCTTGAACCAGTTGAACGAACCTTCCTCGAAGTAGTATTCGCAGCGATCGATGACCGCCTGGCCCTTTTCGTACTCGCGCAATTGCAGGTAGCAGATGATGAGGTTGTAGTAAAATACCTGCAAAGGCAAGCCGCTGTCGTAGGTTTTCTGATCGAAAAATTGGATGGCCTCCTCACAGAGGCGGGCCGTATTGGTATAATCGTTTACCGTATTGTACACCATGATGTGGATCATCCGTCCGAACAGGTGCAGTTTGAACGAGGGGCATTCTTGCATAAACGGTTCCAGTTCCGCATAATACGCCCTGGCCTGGTCGGTGACCTCCAGCTTAGTGGATTTACTGTTGGTAAACTGGATCATCAGTTCGGAGTAGTATTCCTCCGCCTTGCTTTCCATGCGCCAGATCGCTTCGTAGCGGTGGTACTGCGCTTTGGTCGCCTCGTATTTCTTTACGTCGCCGTCGATGGTGCTGTACTGCAGCTTTAATACCCGCAGGATGTCGAGGGTCAGTTCGGTGAATTCGAAATGGATGGTATGGCGCATCAGGCGCTCCAGCAGGTCGATACCGGTAAGTTTGGCATTGCGAATGAGTAGGGTCATGGCCGCCGACCAGCGTTTATAACATTCAAAGAACGCCTCGTCGATTCGGTATTCCTGCTGGATTTTAAAGATGCCAACTTCTCCAGTCGCCAAAAAGCCTTCTTTGAATGTTATAAACGCTGGTCGGCGGCCATGACCCTGCTCATTCGCAATGCCAAACTCACCGGTATCGACCTG
>JBKJKS010000526.1:0-3971 GCA_046597295.1 Saprospiraceae bacterium | reverse complement strand
TGCCCAAAACCCCCGCGCCTGGCTGGTCGACGCCTATGCCGCCCCTTCCTGGCCGCAACGCCAGCTGCAGGCTGCGCAACCGGCCTTCGGATCATATTTAGGCCAACGCCGCAGCACCGAGCAGGCGGATTGGGCTTTTAATGCCGGTCTGCGCGGGTCGCTGCTGTTCGGGCAGCACTTCCTGTTGCGTACCGGACTGCACTACGAGCAAATGACCGAGTTGTTCGAATACGCCGATCCCGACTTCGTGAAGGTCACCATTACCCAGACCACGAAACTCATTGATAACATCCTGGTAACCGTCATCGATACCATTGGCGTGGAATACGGCGAACACTACGTGAAAACCTATAATCGCTACGGGCGGCTGGATGTACCGCTGCAGGCCGGCGTCGAACTTCGGAGCGGCCGGGCGGGCCTGAGCCTGCAGGGCGGCGCTTCGCTCAACGTTTATTTCTGGAAACGCGGCACGGTGCTCAATCCCTTGGGCCAGCCCGAAAGCTTCACGCCGGATGCCGGCGGGTCGCCGGTGTTCCGACGGCGCGCCGGCTGGAGCGCTACGGCCAGTGCCCAGCTGTTTTATCACCTCGACGCCCGCATACGGGTCTTTGCCGAGCCGTACGGCAGCCACACGTTGCGCCCCCTGACGCTCGATGGTCAACCCATCGCCCAGCGTTACACCACCTGGGGGCTGAAACTGGGGGTGACCAAAATTTTTGACTGAAAAACAGGCAGCGATTCTGTCCGTCAGCGAATCTTCGTTCCAGTGCAGCGCCCGTATGGTCGGGACAGCGGCGCCAGCTCCAAAACGCAATCCGAAAAAATATGTCACACCTCATATCTGCTGTCAAATTCGCCCTGCTGGGCGCGCTGCTCCTAATCGGAGCGTGGAATTGCCGCAAGGATGTGGACGAATTCCGACCCTATGTGTACGCGGCCTCGCAAGCCAGCATTGCGCTGCTGCTCGATCAGGTGACTACGCCGGCGACAGTCACTACGTTCTTGCTCAAAGAGTTGACCCACGATACGCTGTTGACAACCCCAAGCGGCATCCGGGTCGGACTGACCGATACGGAGGAGCTGTTTGTCAATGCAAATAACGAACCCATAGCCGCCAGCACTTGTCAGCAGCTGCAGGTCGAAGTGACCGAAGTGCTGGACAAGAGCGATCTGCTGGCGCGCGGCATCCATACCGCCACGTATCCGGGCGGGCAATTGCTGGAAAGCGGCGGTATGGTGTACGTTCGGGCCACCTGCGACGGCAGCCCCCTCCAACTGTTCCCGAATCGCAGCCTGAAGGTGCAAATACCGGCCAATGAACTAAAAAGCGACATGCTGGCTTTTCAGGATGCAGGACAAAACAGCCCGGATTTTCTGGGCTGGCAGGCCACCGGAGACCCCGCTTACCTGGCCGAATGGATCAGTGACGCCAATGTACTGCATGGCTACGAGCTGTACCCCTCCCGATTGGGTTGGATCGGGGCGGGCCGGCTGCTGCCGGAGGCTACGTCCAAACTATGTGTGCAGCTGCCGACAGGCATGACCGACCAAACCGCCCGGGTGTTCCTGGTTTTCAAAAATTTTCCCGCAGTGGTCAACCTGCCGTATGCTGCCGGTACCCAATCCTTTTGCTTTGATCAGGCTCCGGAAGGCTATCCGGTGCAGGTGGTGGTCATCAGTAAATTGGGGGAAGATTACTGGCTGGGGAATCAGGAAACGGAAATAGGCAGTAACACCAGTTTTTACCTGGAGCCGCATAAAACGACGGAGGCCGATTTGTTGGCTTTTTTAAAAGATCTGTGAATAAACTTCGAGCGCAGCGGCTTCCAGGCCACCTGGGTGGCCTGGGGCTGTAAAGCGTTGAAAATACCGTGTTTAGTAATTTCGCATTAAGCCGAATCGGGAAAGACCGGTTCGGCTTTTTTACGCCGCTCCGGTTGGGGAAGCCGGTCATCCGGCTGGACTTGGTTAAAATTTAGAATGATTTTACGGCCAGGGCATTATTATTGGCAAACCCCTTTTATATTTGTCGCGGAGAACCACATGAAAGCAGCTTGAGCCTTCCCGTCCGGCTTTATACGGGAAGGCTCGTTTTTTTTAGCATCCCTTACGGCTGTTTTTTCCAGCCCGGGATCACTGGCGCATTTAGCCTTTACCCTGATGTCAGAACTTTCCAAATTTATCGAACATACCTTGTTGAAACCCGACACTTCGCTGACCGAAGTGCGCCAACTGTGTGCGGATGCCCGGCAATACGGTTTCCATGGCGTGTGTATTCCACCGATTTACGTGCGGGATGCCCGCCGGCTGCTGGGGGAAGACGGCGCCATCCGGGTCGTGACGGTGGTGGGTTTTCCGATGGGCTACACGGCCATTCCCTCCAAGAGTGAAGAAATCCGGCGCGCGCTGGAAGAAGGCGCCGACGACGTGGACGTGGTCATCAACCTGGCCGCCGTAAAAAGCGAAAACTGGAACCACGTACACCACGATATTGACAGCGTCGCACGGGCGACGCATATGCGCGGCCGCACGCTGAAACTTATCCTCGAATGCGGATTACTCAACGAAGCGGAAATGCGCCGCATCTGCGAATTTGCCCTGGAAGCGCGGGTCAACTGGGTGAAAACCGGTACCGGTTTTCATGGCCACCCGGCTACGGTGGAGATGGTGCGCACCCTGCGGGCCATCGCTTCGCCGGAGATTAAGATCAAAGCCTCCGGAGGGATCAAGACGGCCAAAGACGCGCAAGCCTTGCTGGACGCCGGCGCCGACCGCCTGGGTACCTCGGCTTCGCTGGCGATTATTGGGGCGCCCTTATAAACCACTACCCAAAAAACAGATCATGGCGATGAAACAGTTATTTTTTTTCAAATGCATCTGCTGCCTGGTCGTCTCGCTCTGGCTGGGCCAGCCGGCGGCGGTGGCACAGGAAATTCAGTTGAACGAAGATCCGAAAATAACTCAGCTGCAGCGCAACTGGGTGAATGCCAACCGCACGAATGCCCGGATGGACGGCTGGCGGGTCCAGATCATGGCCAGCACCGACCGCACCCAGGTGGAAGAGGGACGCAACCGTTTCCGCCAGCTCTACCCCGATGTACCCGCCGATTGGATTCAGGAAAAACCCTATTACAAACTGCGCGTCGGCGCCTTCCGCAGCAAACTGGAAGCCCTGGCCTTCGTCTCTACACTGGTGGAGTACGCCGGGGCCTATCCGGCGAGGGATGCCAATATCCATCCCCGCGATTTTCTGGAGTGAGGCGCTGCGTATTTTTTCAAGTTATCTGACTATCGACCATCCGGGCGGATAAATCTCCGCCCCTCCTTAAAATGGCTACTTCCAAACAAACAACCATCCAATTCGGCGAGGTCGACCGACCGTTGCTGCTGCTGTACACCATCCTGGTCATTGTTGGTTGGTTGATGATTTATGCCGTCACCTACGTGCCCGCCGATCCCTTCGGCTTTTTCGACCTGGGCCATACGGCGGGCAAACAACTGTTATTTGTGCTGCTTTGCTTCACCATGATCTTCGTCATTATGATGATGGACTGGTCCTTCTGGCGCACCTTCGCGTTGATCATTTACATCGGCTCCCTGATCATCCTGCCGGGCACCATCTTTTTCGGGCGGGAAATCAACGGCGCCCACGCCTGGTACCAGCTGGGCGGCTTTTCCATCCAGCCCTCCGAATTCGTCAAGTTCGCCACCTGCCTGGCCATGGCCGGTTATCTGAGTTCTACCGGCGTCAATCTCCGCGAATGGTCCGGTCGGCTGGTCGCCTTCGGTATTTTTCTGCTGCCGGTGGCCATTGTTATCCTCCAGGACGACGTGGGGTCCGCGCTGATATTTTTTTCCTTTATGCTGGTGCTATACCGGGAAGGCCTGGGGTCGATCTGGTATTCGCTCAGCTTCGGTGCGGCGGCCATGGTCATTCTGGGGCTGATCTTCGAGCCGGCTTACGTCGTGGC
>JBKJKS010000479.1:0-2597 GCA_046597295.1 Saprospiraceae bacterium | reverse complement strand
TGGGCTGCTACGGCGATGGTGGTGCCCTGATGACCAATGACGACGATCTGGCCGCCGCCGCCCGGATGATCGCCAACCACGGCCAGTCGCGCCAGTACTACCACGATAAGATCGGCGTCAATTCGCGGCTCGATGCCGTGCAGGCCGCCGTGCTGAACGTCAAACTTGGGCATTTAGACGCATACAACGCCGCCCGCAACCGCGCCGCCGACTATTACGACCGGGCTTTTGCGGACATTCCACCGTTGACTACGCCAGCCCGGGATGGCCGCTCGACGCATGTCTTTCATCAGTATACGTTGCAGGTAGCCCCCCCCTACCCCCCCGTAAAGGGGGGGAGCGATGGAGCCGGGCAGGAGATTATTGCCAAATCCGATGCAGAGCAGCCTACCGGTAGCAAAGCAGGCGGCCGGGATGCATTGAAGGCTTTCCTCCAGGAGCGTGGAATACCGGCGATGGTTTACTACCCGGTACCCCTCTACCAACAGGCCGCTTTTCAGCAAAACCTGGACAGCGCCGGTTTTCCGGTCACGGAACATCTGTGCCGGACGGTGCTGTCGCTGCCGATGCATTCGGAGCTGACGGAGGATTTGCTGGAGCAGATCACTACGGGTGTACGCAGTTTTTTCAGGTAGAAAGATTTATTTTTGTGGAAAACTATAAGAGTTTTGGAGACGCGTAACCATAACATGCATAACTGGGTCAACACCAATAAGGAGTTGCTGCATACATATAAAGGCAAATGGATTGCCTATACGGAGGACGGTATTATCGCCAGCGAAAATGATTTGGCAGTGTTAACCACAAGTGCAGACCGCATATCCAATAAATACATCGTTTTTTTTGTGCATCCGGATATGTTCGGTATCCGGTTTAGGCCGATCCATTTCAGGAGTGTATTTTTTCATGAATGGACACCGCTTTACTCAGTGCAACTGCAATCCAAAACGCACAGTCTTGAGTTGCCCATGTTAATTGACTCCGGTGCAGATGGCAGTCTCCTATCTTTCCAAACGGGAACAGTGCTTGGTTTCCAGGTGGCAGACAACGAGATCATCCACGAAGCGAAGGGCATTGGAGGCGGTACTATTAAATATGTCTGGCGGAACATCCAGGTTACACTAGCGGAGCATTCGATGGAAGCACCTTTCGCTTGGATATTGGAGGGAGAAAATCAGGAGAATATTATTGGGCGACAAGTGATTTTCGATAAGTTCGATATCGAGTTCAAGCAGGCTGATGAAATGATCATTTTTAAATATCGGGACGACCAGCCTGCTGCACGAATAGCATGATCCATTATTCTTCCAACCCAAGCGCGCAGCTTATCCCCCTTTGGAGGGGGGCAGGGGGGAGGAGCAGCTCGATGTCAAAGCAGACGCTAACACCCAGCCACCCAGCCATTTGAAAAACTTCGCCCTCATCGGCGCCGCCGGATACATCGCGCCCCGGCACCTGCAGGCCATGCGCGACACCGGTAGCCGCCTGTTGGCCGCCTACGATCCCAACGATTCGGTCGGCATTCTGGACAGCTACTTTCCCGAAGCCGATTTTTTCAAGGAATTCGAACGTTTCGACCGGCACCTGGATAAGCTGCGGCGCAAAGACGTACAGATCGATTATATCACGGTTTGTTCGCCCAACTACCTGCACGACGCCCACATCCGCTTCGGTATGCGCCAGGGCGCCCACGTGATCTGCGAAAAGCCGCTGGTGCTGAATCCCTGGAACGTGGCCGCACTGCGGGAAAACGAGCAGGAAACCGGCAAAAAGGTCTACACCATCCTGCAGCTGCGGCTGCACCCGGCCCTGATCGCCCTGCAGGAGCAGATCGCGCAAAGGTCGAAAAGCAAGAAGCACGAGGTCGAACTGACCTACATCACCTCCCGGGGCAACTGGTACTACACCAGCTGGAAAGGCGACCAACAGAAATCGGGCGGCATTGCGACCAACATCGGCATCCATTTCTTCGATATGCTGATCTGGATCTTCGGTCCGGTCAAAAGCAACATCGTCCACGTGCATACCCACGACCGGGCCGCCGGATACCTCGAACTGGAACGGGCGCGGGTGCGCTGGTTCCTGAGCATCACGCCTGAGTCCCTGCCGGCCTACGCCCGGGAAAAAGGCAAACGCACCTTCCGCTCCATCACGGTGGACGGGACACCCGTGGAGTTCAGCGAGGGCTTTACCGATCTGCATACCCTCAGCTACCAGCAGATCCTGGCCGGCCGGGGCTTCGAACTGGACGCCGTGCTGCCGGCCATCGAAGTGGCCCACCGCATCCGCGAGCAGCCGCCGGTGGGGCTGGAAGGCGACTACCATCCGCTGGCGGAAATGCCGCTGGCGAAGCATCCGTTCGGGCAGGGGGGGCATTGAATGCCGGCAAAACCTTATTGTTGACCTACATGCAGCACCAATCGATGATTACGGAGCTCAGCCAATTAGACCCCGACGCCCACTACACCTACGCGGACTACCTGCTGTGGCAGTTTCAGGAACGGGTAGAACTCAGCAAAGGACGCCTTCGCCAAATGGCTGCGCCCAATGTGCGGCATCAACGGATTTCGGGAAAAATACAGCGTGAATTGAGTTGG
>JBKJKS010000320.1:0-4154 GCA_046597295.1 Saprospiraceae bacterium | reverse complement strand
TTAACAGAGTGGAAATTAACAGGATCAAGTTTCGGTGTTATAGGGCTGGCAGTATTTATATTAGTGCTATTGTTATCAGGCGGTATAATAAAACTAACATCATCGTCCATACCGTAGATCAAACCTCGAATGCCATTTTGTTCTTTTTGTAATACCAGGGAAACAACCAGCAACCAGATAATAATGGTGTCCTTAAATAAATTCCGGCCGGTTATATGATTAAAATCGTTCCCGACGCCCTGCACAATTCCTTTATTATCCGGAATAGGCCCCGGCGTATCCGGCCGGCGGTGCATATCGTTGATTTCCTGCAGGTTGTCCTGCAGCGCTTTACGATCCGCTGGCGATAAATACTGGTCCACGGTATTAACAGGACGATTAAAAGGAGGGTCCGTTTGCTTCATGACAAATTGGTTTTAGAATTTCCTTCAAGAATGGAGGCTATTTTGGTTTGCGCGCTGGTAAAGATGGTGACTACTTCTTCCTCCGTCATTTCAAGCCCTTTGGCTACCAGTCCGACGGTAGCCGCCGGTTCTTTGAAAGCCATAAAAACCTGGTATTCGTGCTTATCCAGCGCCTTGTCGGCCAAATCCTGGAAATACCCGCTTCTTTCCATCAGGCAACCCAGGAAGGTTTTGTGAAATAGTATGCCTACTTTCTCCCGGTTTTCATCGGTTTCCGCGCTTTCCTGAAGTTGTTGATATAATTTTTTCAAAAGATCAGTATAGAATTGCCGGTACAACATGCCATCCACACAAGTGGACAGAATGGCGTCCAGGTTCACGTCGCTGCTGCGTAATGCATTTTTATCAGCATGAACGCTTACCCGGTTCCATTGTCCCGTTTCAGTTGGCATGGCCGGCTCCGGTCCGCGTTCCCGCAGCATCCACTGGGGTATTAAAGCCGGTTTGTCCATAGAGGAACTGAGAATCTGATCGATGGTTTTTCCGAAATGTTCCGCAATACAGTACAAAGCATCAATTCTGGGCATGGCACCTTCCGATTCGTAATTCACTATGGAGGTGCGCTGTAATTCAATGTCGTAGACTTTGTATTTTTCGTTCAGTATATCGACAAGTTTGGCCTGGGTCAGATCATGCTGGGTGCGCAGCGATTGCAGGTTCTTGGCAAAATTCTTTTTCAATTTATCTCCGAGTCTCATAATTAGCGCTCATCTAGTAGTAATGCCGGCGGATAAAACATGCCATCCAAAGGGCTTCCCTTGACTTGATCAAAATTTCGGTGGGCCGTTACCGGCGCTGCGTGCGGAAGTTGCCGATTGGAG
The DNA here is from genome assembly GCA_046597295.1 of Saprospiraceae bacterium. Lineage (GTDB taxonomy): Bacteria > Bacteroidota > Bacteroidia > Chitinophagales > Saprospiraceae > M3007. The sequence continues at coordinate 2,869 of JBKJKS010000320.1, read as the reverse complement.
ACGGCACAGTCCGACCCCACAAATATAACGGCTGCTGCCATATTTTGTCAAGTTTTTTGGCAAAGTATTTTAAAGGCCGCACAAATGGTCAAAAACAATGACATTTTGTTAAAATTAAGTTAAATTTTGTCATTTTAATTGTCTTTTGGTCAACTTGCAATACTTTTGTTGACCACATTGGAAGTGAAACGGAATCAAGGTCTTTTCCGACTGCTACCCGCCCATACGACGACTAATAGGCCCCCACCGCATGTAACCATTTCCGGGCGGGTAGCAGATTCTGTTTTTTGGTAGCGCATGACTTTATACACGATGCCGCCAGGTTTTCATAATGAAGACCTGGCGGCATTGTGCTGTGTATAACCCCGGGGGTTCATTTGATACCGGCCTACTTTGTTGTCGTTGCAGCGGTAGAGCCAGCTGGCCGATACCTTCAGCAACTGGACCATCTCGGGCAGAAAATCCAGGGGTTGCGGAAAATTAGTATTGACCGTGACTTTTGTCTTCTTGGGGGCAGGGATGCCGCATTGTGCCAACAATAAAATTGGTAGCCTGCAGCATCGGCCGGAGCAACGATTGCTCGGCGCTGCTGACTGCACTCCCGGTGACCATCAAAATCCTCCTACCTTGGGGAAGCGCTTTACTCATGTGGGCATTCGTATCCCCACTATTCACACATTAAAAATGAATTTATTATGTTATATGGATGTTGTGAAAACGGAACAAATTTTTCAATAATAGTAGAGTAATGTACATTGCTATCCATGCTATTATTCACGCGCACAAATTCCAACCACTATGACGGAAGATGAAAGTCAGCCTGACCATCAGGAACAGGGCCAGGAGCAGGACGGCCGCAAGGCGCGTGCTTCGCAGCGCGGCAGCAATCTGGTAGACGCGGACCGGCGGAGAGGCGGCAAAAAATCTGCTCAGAGCCAGGAACGTAGCCCGCGGGGGCGCTTTGCCGGCACCAAAGAGCGAAAAGAGCAAGGGGGCGGCGTGGATGGCGATCAGGGAATCAGCCTTTGAGCGCAGTCTTTCAAATGACTTGCGGGCGACAACTGGAGAGCCGGTTGCCGCTTTTTTATCAGGTGTACCGCTGAAGACTTGGTCAAGGGCCGCTAACTTATTGCTTCACTGCCCCCACGATCAGCGTCTCCACCACCATCAACTGCCCATTGATTTCCTGATCCGGTTCCGGCTTTTCCAGCATTGAGGTGACGGTAAAACCATTTCCAGTCAGCATTGCGCTTAATTCCTGGCTGGAATACATCTGAAAGCCGTATTGCACAAACGGATAATGCTGCATCACTGATTTGGGTCGAATGGCGACGAATAGTTGTCCCGCGGGCTTCAACACCCGGTGAATTTCTGCCAGCACCAGCGCCGGATTTTCCCAGAAATAAGCGGTATTGACCGTGAATACGGTATGAAAGGTCTCCGCCGCAAAAGGCAGCTGCTCGGCACTGGCCAGCCGGAATGCAGCCTGCCCCTTTTGTAAAAGTTCTGCGTTACGCTGATTGGCTTCTTCCACCATAGCCTCGGAAAAATCGGCGCCGGTGTATTGCGCACCCGGATAGGCGACCAATAGTTCTCTTACAAAAAAACCGTTGCCCATGCCGATTTCCAGGACCTGGTCGCCGGGTAGCGCCTGTAGGGCTTCGATGGCGTAGCGATTGATATAACCGTTGCCTGCATTCATTATTTCACCCACTCGTCTGGCAAATTCGCCATGAGGCTTCCGTAACTGCTGCGCAATGTTCTGCAAGGCGGTCTCGTCCATGCTTATGAAAGTAGTTTATGGGGGTTGATGAAAGACTATAAAAGGTTGATAATCAGAGTCTGCATGAATTTTTTCAATCGCTTTTACCCACTGCCAAAATGTTTCAATCGGTTCAATCCTGTAGGCCCACTACCCACAGTGTGATCACCTGCTCCGCGTAGTCCACCGTCACCGGCAGGTCGCGCCCGACGATCTGATCCAGCAGCACCTGATTCTGGAACCCTTTGAACAGGCGCAGTTCCAGGGGAAAGAAAGCGCCGCTGTGGTGGCTGAAAAATGCCTCCGTTTGCTCGAACATGCCTTCAAACGAAAACCAGTTATCGGCATCGAAGCGATAAAACCATAGTGCGAAGGCATAGGCGGCCTCTTCGGTGCTGTTGCTGTACACGTCGATATAATCGGTTTGCAGGGATGCGGTCAGCATCCGGGCCTGCGCTTCGTTGTGACCGGCGGTTTCCATGCCGGCCCGCGTGGCCAGGTCCCCCACCACCTGCCGGAAGGCGACCGGATTGTCGGCCGTTTGCCGGAAGGCTGCTTCCGATTCGGCCGTCCAGCTGTAGCGGAGCAGGGTCCAGTTGTCCAGCAGCAGGCCGTACTCGAACAGTGCCTTTTCAAAAGTATCGGCGGCCGGCACGCCGAAGGTGAAGACAAGATCGTCCAGCTTATCCGCGCTGATGCCCCGGACCGCATCCACCTGCTCCAGCGTCTGAAAACGTTTGCCCGGCAGGGCGTCGCGGTGCTGCAGCACCCGGCGGGACAGCAGCATGCTGAAGCCGCGTTCTTCCTCGTCGCCGGCGTCGTCCAGCACCCCCACCACCAAATCGATGGGTTTTTGCGCGGCGTTGAGAAAATGCAGAATACGGTAGCTGATCCAGGGGGCGATGGTTGTTTTCATGCTAAAAATATGAGTGTCGTACAGGAACAGGTAAAGCACCTGCATTGAACTTGTTGCGTGTTAATCATCAGGCGCTTGTGATTTTCAACCCACGAATTCATTCGTGGGCTATGCGTCAAAAACGGCCAGGCCCAACCGATTTATCGGTTTTTTGGCTTGACTTGCCCTAAACCGATAAATCGGTTGGTCAA
>JBKJKS010000218.1:0-4689 GCA_046597295.1 Saprospiraceae bacterium | reverse complement strand
ACCGATGTGGCAACAAGGTTGGTTTATTGCCGGCTGTATTGCCGCAACTTTTCTGCTGACCATCGGCAGCGCCTACCTTTTTAACCGCCAGCGGCAACAGGAACAAATGCTCGAATTTGAAAAAGCGCGGACCCTCGAGCGAGAGCGCTTTCGCATCGCCCGGGAAATGCACGACGACATCGGCTCGGGCCTGAGCGCCATCAACCTGCTCACCGAAATAGCCCTGAATAAGGGCAAAGATCCCCACTTAGCCACGGAAATCGAGCGTATTGCGGCTGCCTCGCGCGAAGTACATAGCCGGATACAGGACATTATCTGGGCCATTAGCATTCAGGACGATACGCTGGCCAGTCTGCTGCACTATCTGCGCCGTTACGCGGCCAACTTCCTGGCCCCCGCCGGTATTGCTTCGCAGGTGGACGCGCCCGACCACCTGCCCGCCCGTACCATTCCCGGGGAATGTCGGCGGGCTGTTTTTCTGGCTTTCAAAGAGGCTTTGCAGAACGTAGTCAAGCATGCCAGGGCCAGCCGGGTGCAGATAGATTTCCAACTATCCGGGCAGTTCCTGCAGATAACCATCCGCGATAATGGCCAGGGATTTCACCCGGCAGGCGCCAGCGGTTCGGGTAATGGACTGTTAAACATGCAAAAGAGGCTGGAAGATCTGGGTGGAGAATTCCGGATCGAATCGAATGATGGGGGTACGACCGTGGTCTTTCGGGTACGCTGGTAACACCAGTTTCTTCCTCCTCCTTTCAGGTGATTTTGACGCGTTGATCCATCGCCAAATCCTTCTTTACGACGATTGCAGGCGAAAGTAGTCAGCCGTACTTTTGTGTAGTCCCGCAAGCGAGCCTAGTGACGCGTCCAGTGCCAACCATAAAAAGCCATGAAACCAGCAGTCAACCCTCATTTCCCCGCTATTTACCAATCCGCCAAGGCCACCATGCAGGAGCTGGCGCACCGCGCCGGTACCCCCGAACCATTGGATATGGAACTGGCCATCCAGCAGCTGCTGGAAAGGCATCAGAAAGGTCCTATCCGTTGGGCTTTCTACCTCATCGTGGACATGATGAAGGCCGAGCTGGCCTGGCAGCATGGCCTCGACCGGGCGCTGGGAGCGCCCGCCAGCGGACTGACGTTGCAGGAATATTTCCAGCGCATCCACCCGGACTATGCGCCCATGTATGTGGCCTGGGCCAACGCAGTAAATCAAGCCGGTTTCCAGATGTGTGAGCGGGTGCGCGACGGGCAATTCGTTTACCACATTTGTCTGCCCTTGCGGCATAGCGACGGGCGATATTACTGGTTTACCCAGCGGTCCTTCGCGTTGCAGGCGGATGCCCAGGGCCGCTACATTTCCCATTTCAATTTGTATGATTACGGAGGCCCCTGGAGTGTACACAGCCGCCGGCCTTTCCTGCCCTTTATCACGAACCACAGCCAGCCGGATACGGTACTCGAAGGCCTGCTGTTCAGCCTCATGGCCGACCAGATCAAAGCGCGTTTTACGCCGACGGAAGCTTACCTGCTCGAGTGGTACATGGCCGGTGAGCCACCCCGCAAGGTTAGGATGGGGGCCGAGACCCGGCACGAACACAATGCGCACATGCTGCAAAAGGCGCGTAGCCTCTTTTGCTGCGATTTCCCTAGTGCGCGGGCGTTCGCGCGGTTTTTGGGCGAACAGGGACTGTGGCCGCCGCAGGACGTATTTCCCCCAGGTGGGGGTTTGTTACACTGATTGTAAAGCCCAATTTTGTCCACTTCTATTTGCCTGCGAGCCAGGTAAATACCTGTAGCACCTCTCTCACCAAATGGTACCTACCGGGCATGAAACCAAATGATCCTCCCGACCTCCTTACCCTTACCCGTAAAGCCAAAGACGTGCTGCAGCACCTGGCCCGCCAGGCGGATACGCCGGAACCGCTGGATGTGGAAGCGGCCATCCGCGGGCTGCTGGAACGGCACCGCCACGGACCACTGCGCTGGGCATTCTACCTGATCGTGGATATGAACGCCGGCGACATTGCCTGGCAGCATGGCCTCGACCGGTCACTGGGCGCGCCCGCCGCCGGGCTGACGATCCAGGAGTTTTTCCAGCATATTCATCCCGACTACCTGCCCCGCTATATTGCCTGGGCCCTTGCGGTGCATGAAGCGTATTTCAGGCATCCGGAGGTGACTTCGGAAAACCCGGTCTACCATATTACGATGCCCCTGCGTCATGCCGACGGAGCGTATTACTGGTATACCCAGCGTTCGGTACCGCTGCAGGCCGATGGCCGCGGCCAGCTCATTTCCTACTTCAACCTTTACGACTATGGCGGCCCCTGGAACGTCCATAACCGCCGACCGATGGTGCCCTTCATCACCACAGAACAACAGCCCAATCCGGTACTCGAGGGCGAAATGTTCGGGCTGATGTCCCGGCAGATCCACGAGCAGTTCACCCCCACCGAGCAGCGCCTGCTCGAAAATTATATGGCCACCGATCCGGCGCAACCCGTCTGGGTCGGCAGCGCCGATACCCGCCACGAGCATAATTCGAATATTCTGCACAAAGCCCGTACGCTTTTCTGCTGCGATTTTGCCAATGCGCGGGCGTTCGCGGGATTTTTGAAGGAGGCGGGTTTGTGGGTGCCCGCAGACATTCCCCTACCTGGGGGTTAGAAAGAAGGCGGTCAGGGCCACTACTTTGGGGTACAGAATTTTCGGATTGCCTGATTGGGCTAAACAAATGAACTCCTACACGACTAATGACCCCAAGTCATCGTTTTGCTTTTTTCACCACCAAACCACCGCCAGTCATGAAAACCCATTATTCCTTCCTATTGCTTTTCCTCACCTGCTTGACCGACCAACGGCGAAAAGTGGATCACTATAAGCCGCCTGGCTGCTTATAAAACGGCATCACCAAGGAGGCCGCCGAAAATCCTGATCCAGAGTAGGCATAAATCCTAAAGTTCTGATTATGAAAAACAAACTTTCCCTGCTGCTTCCGGCAGCGGCCCTCCTTTTCGCTGCCCTCTGGCTAAGTGCCTGCCAAAAAGAAGACATCAAGACGGAAGCGACGGCCACTACTTCGCAGGTGGATGAGCGTACAAACGGCAATTCAGCCGTGTATCCACCAACCGCACACCCTTACAGTAAGTCGTATGCAGCATGGTCGGCCATCTGGTGGCAAAAATTCCTGACCTATGACTGTGCCAGTACGCCTTTTGCGAACCCAAGTAATGTATTATTCAACCAAAGCGGTCAGGTGTATTTTCTGGCCGGATTGGCCGAGGTGGGCACTTCAGTGAGCGTCACCATTCCGCATGGAAAAGCCGTCCTGTTTCCACTGGTCAATTTCATTAATTTTCCCTGTGGCGAATACCAACCTGGTCCTAACCAAACCATGGAAGAATTCCTGACCCAGGATGTTCAGACTACGCTGTATGAAACAGCTGTGCTTAGCGTAACGATCGATGGCGTGGAGGTCAATAATCCGGGCTCCTATGGGTTCACTTCCAGCCTGTTCAACTTCACCGGCAATGCAGATCTGGCTAACTGTTTCACCGAATGTATTACGGGCTTGCTACAGCCTGCGGTAGCCGCCGGTTATTTTATGATGCTAAAGCCACTGTCTAAGGGCGAGCATACCGTGCACTATATCGCCGAAATTCCGGCCTACGGCATTGCGCAGGACGGGACGTTTAACATTACGGTGCAATAATTCCGCAGCGAAGCACACACGGGCCGCTGCGTACGCTGGTTATGCGGCGGCCCTTTGGTAATGGCATAAAACTACCAAACAATATACTAGCATAAATCAACACCTGCCGGCGAATACCCCCCACTATTTGGGTGGGGGTGACCAGGCCTTGCCGAAGGACACGCTTTTTCCTTTTGCCAACCTTTTGCAATCAGACTTCCTTTTTCACAAACCTATATCCAGCGATCATGAAAAAATTTTTCTACCTGCAAATTTTCATCCTGTTAACTCCCTGGCTGCTCTGTGCTCAAATCTGGACGGAACAAAACCCCAACTATCCGCAGCCGCTCTTCGGTTTTGACGTCGAGGTACCGAGTGCAACCGCTGCCTGGACAGTGGGAATTACCGGTGACTTTTCCGCTTCGCCATGGAATATCGGGGTCGAGGGGCATTATTTTTCCCGAACGGCCAACGGTGGCGCCACCTGGAAAAGCGGAACTTTTCCGTCCACCGGGGCAGGTTTTACCTCCAACATTAGCGCTATTGATGCTAACGTGGCCTGGATCGCTTACGTGGACTATGGCGATGGCAACCATATTTTCAAAACCGTCGATGGAGGTGACCATTGGACGGATCAAAATACGGTTATAGATGTATGGGTAAACGTAGTCTATTTTTGGGATAATGCGGTCGGTCTTACCATAGGCGACCCGGATTCACTTGGATTTCAAATTGCCACAACTAGTAATGGTGGCAATAATTGGAGTAGGGTGCCTGTAGCGAACATTCCCGCAGCGCTGCCTGGAGAATTTGGGATTACCAACAATTACTGCACGGTGAACAATGGCGCAACGGACAATAGTAAGATTTGGTTCGCCACCAACTTTGGCCGGGTGTATTATTCCGCCAACAAAGGCCACTCCTGGACAGTAAGTGACCCCGGCGCCAATGCCTTCCCGGACAAGGTGGCCTGCGATGGGTATGGACATTGCTTG
>JBKJKS010000113.1:0-4990 GCA_046597295.1 Saprospiraceae bacterium | reverse complement strand
TAACAGTGCCGTACCTGCCGGGTCGAACATTACGGTGACCCCGACCAAGGACGATAATCCGCTCAACGGGGTCTCCACCTACGATCTGGTGCTTATTTCCAGGCATATTCTGGGCCTGGAGCCGATCACCACGCCCTACCGCATGATTGCTGCCGACGCGAACAAGTCGGGCTCCATTACCACCTTCGATATCGTGGAATTGCGCAAACTGATCCTCGGCATTTATCAGGAATTGCCCAACAATACTTCCTGGCGATTCGTGGACAAGACGTACGTGTTTCCCCAACCCACCAATCCTTTTGCGGCCCCTTTTCCCGAAAACAAATCGGTTTTCAATTTTCAGCCCGGGGCCAGCCCGTTCGATTTCGTCGCTTTGAAAGTGGGCGACATCAATGGTAACGTGCTCCCCAATAGTCTGGCAGCGGCGGACGACCGCTCCACGGGGGTGCTGTTGTTCCCCGTGGAAGATCGTGCGGTGCAGGCTGGCGAGATTTTTGCCGTCCCTTTCCGGGCAGCGGAGCCGGTGCTGGGCGGTCAGTTCACGCTACAGTACCCGGGGCTGGAAGTCCTGGGTGTGGAGCCGGGCGCGACGCTGGGCGCCGATAATTTTGCGGTATTTCCCGGCCAGCAGTCCCTCACCACGGCCTGGGAGGGTAATGGGTTGGCGGAGTTCCGGGTCCGGTTCCGGGCGCAATGCTCGGGGCAGTTGAGCCAAATGCTGCGTGTATCGAGTCGTATAACGCGGGCCGAAGCGTATGCGGCGGCCACCGCCGAGCTGCTGGAGGTGGCTTTGCAGTTTCATCAGAACGGCACGCCCCAGGTGACCGGCGCCGGCTTTGAATTGTACCAGAACGAGCCGAACCCTTTTATGGGTCAAACCGCCATCGCTTTCCACCTCCCGGCGGCTTCGAGCGCGACGCTGACGGTCTCCGATGCCAACGGCCGGGTTTGCTGGACGCAACACGGCGATTTTGCCAAAGGCTACCACCGCGTCGTGTTGGACGGAGCGGCGTTACCGGTCACCGGTTTGCTGTACTACCAGCTGGATACGCCGACCCGGCACGCGGTGGGGAAGATGATCCGGCTGTAACAAATCGGGCGAATGTTCAGTGGCCTCCAGCAAAAATTACCGCAAATTTCAGAAACTTAATGCTGCACTTTCGTTGCGCCGCCTACCTTTACGTGCATTTTTATTTTAATCCTAATCCGAGTAATCTCATGACTAGTTTTGGCAGCTCCTGCTCCATCCTGCTTTTCGAAGCCTGGCCTTCCTGATCTTTTTCCCGCGCCGGGTTTTTTCTGCATAAGGATTTTGCTTGCGTCACCGAAATAGTCAGCCTCTGAAGTCTGATCAAATTTTGGCATTGTACGCAAACTCACCGGTTGGCCTTTTCGGCACGTTCCGGCAAACTCCACCTTATGCGGATCACGTTTACCTTTTCTGTTTCTCTGTACCGTCTCTGTTTTTTGACACTCCTGTGGACAGGTGCAGCGAATTTGTCCGCCCAGGTGATGCTCTCGAATGGTAGCCCTTCGGCCACGATCGATTTCAGCGCTGCTACTCCGTCTTCGGTGGGCTCTAATCCTGCTTCAGCCTTTGCAGGGGCAGGATTCGAGCCAAATACGACTACCCCTGGCCGGCTCAATTCCAATGCCTGGGCGGTGACCGGATGGAGCAATGGAAATTTAGCATTCGGTGGGACGCAGATTACAGCGAATACGGACTACACGCGTGGAGCGACTGGCGTAGCAGCCACTCCCGGTGGGATGTATGCCTACACTGGTACACCCCACTCGGCAGCCAACCCTGCTCTCATGATCCAACCCGGAGGTAGCGATTTTGCACCGGGGACTTTGACGTTGCGTATTCAAAATAACGGAACTGCAAACATTACGCAGCTGGAGGTCTCTTACAACCTCTACAACCGTAATGATCAACAACGCAGCAACTCCTTCAATTTCTCACACTCGGCTGACAATGTAGCCTATACGACGGTGCCCGCACTGGATTTCACTTCTCCAGCTGCTTCCGATGCCCTCGGCTGGGTACTGATCGGTTCGGCTCCTTCCCGCATGACTACGATCACGGGCATTTCGATTGCGCCTGGCGCTTTTTACTACATTCGGTGGTCCAGTGCGGATGTGGGCGGTAGCGGCTCACGCGACGAGTTTGGTTTAGATGATATTGCCCTCACCGCGACATTCCCTTGCAACCTCACCAGCGCCGGCCTTGACCAATTTTCCGTCGCTTGTAATAACCTGAACGAAACATCCAATCCCACGGACGACTACATCTCTTTCGACCTCAACCCAACGGGTACGGGCCTCGGTACGAGCTATAATGTGACCAGCACGGGTGGTATCGTATCGACTACGCCCAACGGACCGGCAGCGACAAACGTTCCCTATGGCGTGGTCACCAATTTCTTTCTGCCGGCCGGCTCCGCCGGTGGCGGCAACGTGACGGTTACGATCACCGATGTAAATGACCCGGGTTGCATAATTTCCGTACTGGTAGTCGATCCGGGCACTTGCAGCGGCGGTGGTTGTGATCTACAGGTAAGCATTTCTGCGACGAATAACTTCTGTGTCTTCCCCGCCCAGCTGCAGGCCGCAGTGGTCGCCGGCACCGGCACGGAGCCGTTCACCTTCACCCTGACCGGTAATGCCTATAGCCAAACCAATAATACCGGTTTTTTCACCGGTCTGCTGGCCGGCACCTTTACGCTGACGGTCGAAGACGCCAATGGTTGCGTCTACACCAATACGATGGTGGTGATCCTCTTTATCCCCGATACCCAGCCGCCGGTTTTTAACCAGCCCCTGCCGCAGAATCAAACCCTTGACTGCACCGTACCCGTGCCGGCGCCGCCCACCGTGACCGCCCAAGATGATTGCGATGGTCCGGTGACACCCGTGCTGACTACGGAGACCGTACCGGGAAACTGTCCGCAAAGCTACACCATCGTGCGTACCTGGACGGCTACCGACGCTGCCGGCAACTCGGCGACCATCAGTCAGACGATTACCGTGCAGGACGTGAGTCCCCCGGTTTTCAATGAGCCCCTTCCGGCCGATCTGACCCTCGAATGCACCGAGCCGCTGCCCATGCCGCCCACGGTAACGGCTACGGACGACTGCGATGCCGGCACACCACCCAATCTGCTGATCATCAATGAAATACATTATGACAATGTGGGTGGAGACGTCGGGGAGTTCATTGAAGTGGCCGGCACAGCCGGTATTAATTTGAGCCAGTACCAATTGGTGTTGTACAACGGCAACGGCGGGGTGACCTACAATACCCTGACGCTTTCCGGGATCATCGACAACGAAGGTGGCTCCGGGTTTGGGGCGGTATCTTTCGCTTACCCGGCCAATGGCATCCAGAATGGTTCGCCGGATGGCGTGGCCCTGATCCTGCTGCCCAACCAGGTGCTGCAATTCATCAGTTATGAAGGCACCTTCGCGGCCACCAACGGTCCGGCCATGGGGATGATGTCTACTGACATCGGTGTGCAGGAATTGGGCACCGAAGCGGCAGGACTTTCCCTGCAAATCACCGGCTCGGGTACGCCTCCTGCGAACTGGACGGGCCCCCTGGCGCAATCACCCGGTACCCTGAACGCTGGTGAGACTTTCGTCACGCCGCCGGCAACGCTCACGGCTAACTTCATGCAAAGCATCATGATGGGCGAATGTCCAGGATCCATGACGGTCATCCGGATGTGGACGGCGACCGACGACTGTGGCAACGCCAGCACCTATACCCAAACCATTACGATCAATGATAATACCGCGCCGGTCTTTGCACCGCCGCTGCCCCAGGATGTCACCATCGATTGCAACGCTCCCCTACCACCGCCGGCGACCCTCGTGGCGGTCGATGCATGTGATCCCAATGGCATGTCGGGTACGCTGGCCTGGATCAATGAAATCCACTATGATAATGCCGGGGGCGACGTCGGCGAGTTCATCGAAATTGCCGGCCCGGCCGGAACGGACCTGTCTGCATATTCTATTTTCCTGTACAATGGCAACACCAATCCCGGCGGCACCTACGGCTCGCAGGTATTATCTGGTCTGATCGACAATGAAAGCAACGGTTTCGGGACCGTGGCGATCAGCTTTCCCCCGGACGGCCTGCAAAACGGCCCGATGGACGGAATTGCGCTGGTGCATGATGGCGTGGTAGTCCAGTTTCTGAGTTATGAAGGGGTGCTGACCGCCTTGGGCGGCCCGGCCAATGGGCAGACCTCCACCGATATCGGCGTATTTGAAACCGGCACCGAACCGATCGGCCGCTCCGTCCGCCTGACGGGTACCGGTTCGATGTACAGCGATTTCGTCTGGAACGCCCCGGCAATAGCCACACCCGGCACTATTAATCAGGGCCAGGCTTTCACGGCCGTACCCGGCGGACTGGTGGTGACTTTCAGCGAAACACCCTTTGCGCCGATCGAGAATGCCTGTCCGTTCGACGGCACCATCACCCGCACCTGGATGGCGACCGACGGCTGTGACAATACGGTCACGGCCACCCAGGTCATTACTATTCAGGATCTTACGGCTCCCGTAGTCGTATGCCAGCCGCTGAACGTGACCTTGAATGAAAATGGTACGGTCACCGTTACCCAGGATCAGATCGACTTTACGGCCACGGATAATTGCAGTGCGGGCACCGCGCTGATCACTTTACCGAACTCCGCTACCTACACCTGTGCGGAAGCAGGCACATCACAGCCATTCATCGTCTCCGTACAGGACCAGTGCGGCAATATCGGCACCTGTACGACCCAGGTTAATATTGCAGCGGCGGTGATAACGGTGGTCGCTACGCCTTCGTCCCAAACCATCTGTTCCGGAAATGCTATTACGACGATTGTGTTGAGTGGCTCGGCCAACGGTTCGACGTATAACTGGACTCGGGATAATACCGCTACCGTGACCGGCATTGCTGCGGCGGGTTCGGGCAACATCATGGGGTCGC
>JBKJKS010000651.1:0-2657 GCA_046597295.1 Saprospiraceae bacterium | reverse complement strand
ATTTCGATACGGAGCGGATGGGCGCAAGCCATCACCGACTTTGGGCTGTTGGTCAAATTCAAACTGACCCTGCTGGTGCTTTTCTCGGCGTTGATGTCCTACGCCATTGTCGCCAAGGGGCAAGTGCACTGGGGCGCCATGTTTTTGCTGGCCTTGGGCGGCTTTCTGGTCACCGGGGCTGCCAACGCCCTGAATCAGGTGCTGGAACGCGATTACGACCGCCTGATGCCGCGTACCGCCAATCGGCCCCTGGTGACCGGCCGGATCAGCGTCTCGACCGCCGTCCTGTGGGCCGGACTGATGGCACTGGGCGGTATTACCCTTCTGACGCTTTTCAATCCCCTGACCGGCTTTCTCGGTACGCTTTCGCTGATGAGCTATGCCTTCGTTTATACGCCCATGAAGCGTTCGTCGCCCTGGGCGGTGGCCGTTGGCGCTCTACCCGGCGCGCTGCCGCTCATTATCGGTTGCGTTGCCTACCAGGGATTCATCACTCCGCTGGCCCTGATGCTGTTCATGCTGCAGTTCCTGTGGCAATTTCCACATTTCTGGGCGGTGGCCTGGGTCGCGGACGATGACTATCGCCAGGCGGGTTTTTTCCTGCTGCCTTCCGGTGCAGGCGCCAAAGACGCCCGCACGGGCCTGTATTCCCTGGTATTTTGCAGCCTGCTGGTCATTGGCACCGCTTGGGCCTTCCAGGCCGGCTACTTGGGGGTAGCAGCGGCCGTGGTACTGGTCGCCCTGAACGGCTACTGGGCCTGGTGCTGCTGGCGGTTGATGCGCGATTGTTCCCGCCCGGCCGCCCGGCGGCAGATGTTCGTATCGTTCCTGCACCTCCCCTTGTCGCTCACGGTACTGCTGCTCGATCGGATTTGAAGAAAAGGGTTGATAAAGGTTGATGAAGAGAGCCTCTAACCCTTCAGTCGATTGCACGGCTACCAATAACCAATAACCAATAACTGTAATCATGGGCGTTGCCACTTCAGAAATAGGCCGTAGTAAAATTCCCGCGCACAAGTTTGCCTTGTGGGTGGGCATCGCGAGTATCGTCATGATCTTCGGTTCGCTGACCAGTGCGTACATCGTGCGCCGGGCGGCCGGCAACTGGTTTGAGTTCAAATTGCCGGACATCTTTTTTGTCAACACGGTCGTGATTGTGCTCAGCAGCGTGACGCTGCATTTTTCCTACCGTTCCTTCAAAAAAGGACAGGAAAAACTATACAAAATCCTGCTGTTGACGACCTTTGCGCTCGGCATGGCCTTCGTGGTGCTGCAGTACCAGGGTTGGCAGGCCTTGAACGCGATGGGGGCTACCTTCCGGGTAAATCCATCCAGTTCATTCGTCTACGTCATTTCCGGTCTGCATGCCGCCCACGTATTAGGGGGCATATCGGCCCTGGTAGTGGCCCTGGTGCATGCCTATTTGCTGCCGTTCAAGCCGACGAAACGCCGGCGATTGCGCTTTGAACTCATCGTCCAGTACTGGCATTTTGTGGATATATTATGGGTCTACCTGATTGTTTTCTTCATGTTGCAGTCCTGACCCGACGGATTAAAGGACAAGTTTTATTACTATTAATTGACTGAATCTTATGGCAGAAACATCTGTTGCTCACCACGACGTGGACGAGCAGGACGAAAACCCCGAACTGTGGGAAGGCGGAAAATCACCGTTCCGGACGACTTATGGTAAGCTGATGATGTGGTATTTTTTGCTTTCCGATGCCTTCACTTTTGCGGGCTTTCTGATCGCTTACGGTTCCCTTCGCTTCAGCATGCCCACCTGGCCGGAACCAGATTTTGTGTTTCGTTCTTTCCCATTCGTGCATGCCCATTGGCCGCTGATCTTCGTGACCTTCATGACCTTCGTCCTGATCTTCAGTTCGGTGACGATGGTGCGTGCCGTACAGGAAGGGCATCGCGAAAACCGGCGCGGGGTGGTGTTCTGGATGTTCCTCACCATTCTGGGAGGGGCGACTTTCCTGGGCTCGCAGGCCTACGAATGGACCACTTTGATCAAGGAAGAGAACGTATCGATTACCCGGAACCCCTTTGGGCGTTACCTGGGTGACGGCTACCTGGTGCAGCTGGACGAAGGCGGCAAACCCATTTATACGGAGGGTACGGATGTGCAGACCGGCAAGCCGACCTACACGCCGCGACCGCTGATCGTCGATGGTGATACTGCCCGCGTGAAAGAGGGCGGCTCGTACATCCTGCATGGCCATGAGCACAACGGCAAGATCGAGTTGGAGCAGCCTTATATTCATTATACCACCACGGACAAGGCGGGCCGGACCGAAGCGCTGGCCCAGGGGCCGAAAGCATTTGGCGCCCTGTTCTTTTTCATTACCGGATTCCATGGTTTCCACGTCTTTTCCGGCGTGCTTTTCCTGGCCATCATCATGATCAATGCGGCCGGCGGCGTCTATGCCAACCGCCGCAACGGTTACGAAATGGTGGAAAAGATCGGCTTGTACTGGCACTTTGTGGACCTGGTTTGGGTCTTTGTGTTTTTGGTCTTTTACTTGTTGTAAATGTTTTTGTTTAGAGGGGTTTAGAAAAAAGGTTTAGAGGGGTTTAGGTCTTCTCTCCGTTTCCTAAACCCTTCTAAACCCCCTAAAACCCTCTTCAACCCCCCAAACCCCCTAACACCC
>JBKJKS010000545.1:0-3527 GCA_046597295.1 Saprospiraceae bacterium | reverse complement strand
TCATTACCCAGTAGCATGGAAGCGCCCTCTTTTTCCCATTTCTCCAGCAACTGCAAGCCTTCTTCTTCGAACACGCCATTTTGCAGATCGATGGAATCCATGAAGTTTTTGGACATGTCCATGAAACGCTCCATTTCGCCCACTTTCTGGCCAACGTCGTTGGCCATCGCCTCGAGGGCCATGTCGTACATGTATTTTTTGTCGGAATTGCCGGTCAGAATAGCCTGCGCCGAACGCATGGCGCTGTGGCTCGCTTTGATGGCTTTGTATTCCTGCTCTTTTACCACGACCTGATCGGACAGGTCTTCGAGCATGATTTCCGAATTTTCGTACATCTTGGTCAGTACGCGGTAAAGGATTTCCATGCGCTTGTAGAGGTCGTCCAGTTTGAGGTTGGATTCCTGCAAACGTCCCGCCTTGCGCGCCTTGAGGACCATAATGGAATCGCGGCCCACTTCCTTGGCCTTATTGGCCATGCCCAGGTTATTCTGGATGTCCCGCTGGTTCTGTTTGATCATCTCGGCCAGTTTGTACATCTGACCTTTCAGGCTGCTGATCTGGGTGTTCATTTTACCCAGGCTGTCTTTCAGGTCGTCGATGTAACTTTTCAGGATGCCGATCGGGTCGATCTGGACGAAGACGCCGGTGATCGAGCGCATGATAGATTTGTACATGTACCAGATGAGATTGCGCATCTTGGGATCCAGCACCATGAAGATGATGGCGGCCAGTACGCCCAGGCCAATGGCCAGGTTCACGGTGTTCCAGACGACGGTGGCCAGGATAGGAACCAGGAAATAAGCGGCGGCTCCCAGGATACCCACCATAAATATGCCGCCCGCAACGCCTTCGGGGCGTTGCCAGAATGTCTTAGGTTGGCTCGGTTGTAAGTCAGTCATTTTACTAGGTTGATCGTTGGTGGAAAATGATGTGGATGCTTAAAATCCTTTAAACAGGTCGGTCAAAAAATGCCGCACAAGGTTACGAAAACGGCGGTTTACGACCAGAAAAACAATCAGGACAAGGAGCGCCAGGAAAGAAAAGCCCAGCAGGATCTTGACCACCCGAAAGGCCAGCCACAGGATGAATAACGTGGAGAGAAAAGCGATCACCGGATTTCTGATCCACCTGGACATACTGCTGTGCCGACGTTTCTGGATCAAAATTACTTTAAATACTGCTGCATTTTTTCAATGTCGCTCTGCATCTGACCGACCACGGAGTGGAAGGTCGCCTCGAAATCAGCCTTGGTGTTTTCTATTTTCACGGTCGTCTCCTGGAGTTCCTTGCGGATCTGCTCGGCACGCTGGCGGTGCTCTTCAATCTGTTGGGTGAGCTGTTTGATCTGCTCGGCTTTCTGTTGCATCGTCGCCTCTATATTTTTCACTTCTTCCTCCCGATTGCCGATCAGTTTGGTGCGTTGCTGCTGGTGGGCCTCATTAAAATGGGACTGCTCCGTGCCAAGCACCTTCAAATAGTAATTGGCCGACTCCACCAGCCCGGCCGGCGTAGCGCCCATCGTTTGGGCCATGGCGTAGGCCGACTGGAAGCGGGTCTGTTCGTCCATGGGCATCTTCGCCAGATTGCGCAGGGCCTGTCGGAATTCGAAATAGTCGAACCCGGACTGGTTGTTCTTTTCCAGGGCACTGAGCAGGATTTCCGAAAACTTATCGGTCACTGCGCCCGACCCGGCGGAGGTGGAAACGGGCGGCGGCGGAGGCGGGGGCGCCTGGGTAGCCGGTGCGGCCGCTGCCTTCGACGTCGGGGACTCGGCAGGGGCGTTCGGGTCCTCAATGACAAAGACGGATTTGAATTTCTTAAAAATGTCGCTCATAGTGGTGATAGCGGGCAAATGCAGGCAGAAAAGTGATTTGAAATAATGTCGATTGTTCCGGTACGGAGTAGTGTTTATAAATCCGGCCAAAAATGCCTCCCTCTTGACACCTTGGCGCTGAATCGTCGTCCACCGTCCGGGATTTTGCGACAAAGTAAAGGAAATGCCGGCATAAGCGTATACGGAATGATGTCAAATGCGGAATACGGCGGGCGGAAGGTGGCGTTGCAGTGAAGGCAGAGAAGCACCAAAGCGGACATATTTTCGTCAGAACAAACAACTATTTATAGAAAAAAAAGTGAAGCAAATTTTAACGGAGGAAAAAGAAAACCATATAGCGAAGGTTAATTGTTTTTGGCTAGCGCTTTACCGCCTGCCCGCGTAATTTTGCCGGGCATTTAACCGCTCTTGGTAATCAAAAGAGGGGTATGATGCTGTTTTCCGTACTCTGCACGCCGCACTCCACACCATTCCGATGACTTTCGACGTCACCATACCCGTCCTCAACGAAGAACAAACGCTGGTGCAGCAGGTGCGCCGGTTACACCACTTTTTGAGCCAGCACTTTCCCGATATCGGGCAATGGCGAATCGTTATTGCCGATAATGGCAGCACGGACCAGACCCGACCCCTGGCGGCAGCACTGGCGGACGAATTGCCGGAAGTCCGGCTGGTACAAGTGCCCCAAAAAGGGGTCGGTCTGGCCCTTAAAACTTCCTGGCACCAGAGCCAGGCGGACATCGTGGGCTATATGGACCTGGATCTGGCCACCGATCTGCAACACTTTATTCAAGCCTACCATGCGCTGGCCACCGAAGGCTTCGACCTGGTCTATGGCTCCCGGCTGCATCGTCGGGCGCGGGTCAGGGGTCGGACCGTGAAACGGGAGATCACTTCGCGGGTCTTCAATACGCTGTTGCAAACCTATCTGGGCACTCGTTTTTCGGACGGCATGTGCGGTTTCAAATGGCTGCGCCGCGAGCATGTGCCACCGCTGATGGCGGGTGGCGCGGTTTCCGACGGGTGGTTTTTCAGCACCGAACTCCTCGCCGTGGCCGAATGGAAAGGCTTGAAAATGTGCGAACTGCCCGTTAAATGGACGGACGACAGCGCCAGCAGCAAAGTGCAAATAGCGCCGTTGGCCAAACAGTATATCAAGGCCATGCAGGTGTTGAAAACCCGGAAGCCCGCATGACCCTCCCGACCCTGCTCCTCGGTACTGCCCAATGGGGCTGGACGGTCCCCCGCGCCGAAGCATTCCGCTTGCTCGACGCCTGGCTGCTGGCCGGCCAGCGCGGCATGGATGCGGCCACGAATTACCCGATCAATCGCCAGCCGGAAGACTTTCGCGCAGCGGAAAAAATACTGGAGGATTATATCCGGGCCCATGGCCTGCACGATCTGCAGGTGACCATGAAAGTGGGCAGCCTGGATAACCTGCGCTCGCCGGAGTCGAATCTGGCGCCCTCTTTCGTGCAGATGATGGCCGATGAATACCGCCGCTGCCTCGGCACTAATCTGCACAGCATCATGTTCCATTGGGATAACCGTCCGGACGAAATAGTCATTCGCGCCTCCCTGGAAGTGCTGGGGCGGTTGCAGCAGCAGTACGGCCTGCGGCCCGGCCTGTCCGGCATTGCCCATCCGGAAGCGTATGCCCGGGTCAATGCGGACCTGGGGCTGTCGTTTGATC
>JBKJKS010000681.1:0-9620 GCA_046597295.1 Saprospiraceae bacterium | reverse complement strand
TCGTGCTGCGGGAGCCGACCAGCGGGCAGCTGCAGTGCCGGTATGTTCAATTGGAACGCTGAGCAACGCCAGTGCCAGCCTGCGGACAGAGCATCAACCCGTAACAAAACAATTTTTGCTGTTTTTGTAATTTTTTTGAAAAAAGACAAAACATTTTTATTAATATAAGAAATTTATTTAGAATAATTTACGGGTTAAGGAATTTAATATGTAATTGTAAATATATTGTTAAGTCGTATAAACTTTCCACAGGTTGTAATAATCTGCTTTTAGCGCAAATCCTGCCCCTAGTTTGTTTCGTACGTCTCCTTTATTGGTTAACCGTCAAATTCAAACACTATGAACAAAGTCCTACCAAGTTACCTGCGCATGGCGCTGCTTGGCCTGCTACTGGCTGTCTTCTCCAGTCCGGCCGCTTTTGCCCAGACCATTTATGGCGTGTCCGACAGCAGTCTGGTCCGTTTTGCTGCCAACGATCCCTGCACCATTCTGAGCACGGTACCCATTACCGGTATTGCCGCCGGACAAGTGATTTCTGGCCTTGACTTCCGCCCCAACACCGGGCAACTGTACACCATCGGGTACAACAATACGACCGGAGAGGCGCGCTTGTACACCATCAACCTGACGACGGGCGTGGCGACTCCGGTTGGTGCCGCAGCAGTCATCCTGATGCCTGGCATGGGCCGCATCAGTTTTGACTTTAACCCCACGGTGGATCGGATTCGGGTAACGGGCAGCAACGGGGCGAACTTTCGGTTGCACCCGGTGACGGGCGCCATTGCCGCGACCGACATGAATCTGGCCTTTGCGCTGGCCGACGTCAACGCTACGGCTACCGCCGCGATCGGCGCCGTCGCCTATACCAACAGTTTCCCCGGTACCGGCACGACCACATTGTTCAACTATGATGCTCTGCTGAACGTGCTCACCACGCAGATTCCGCCGAATGCCGGTACCCTGAACACGGTGGGCTCTATTGGGGCTACTTTTACCTCGCCGGTTACTTCCAGTGACCTGGACATCTTTTTTGATCCGGCTACCGGCATGAACCGGGCCTTTCTGGTGCGCAACGACAGCGCCACTACCAGCTCGACCCTGTACTCGGTGAACCTGACCACCGGTGCCGCCACCGCTGTGTGCACGATTGGCACCGGCACTATCGTACGTTACATTGCCGTACAGATCCCGGGCGTGGTGATCGCGCCGGTGACCGGAAGTCTGATCTACGCAGTTACTACCAATAATAACCTGATCTCGTTCGATTCCGATCAGCCCGGCCAAATACAGTCCATCATTGCCGTCACGGGCATCACCGCCGGCCAGATGCTGTGCGGACTCGACTTCCGCCCGGCGACGGGGATGTTGTATGGCTTGGGCTATAACCCCACCACCGGCGAAGCGCAGGTCTATACGATCAATACCACTACCGGCGTGGCAACGGCTGTGAACGCTACTGCGGTCAACCTGGGGGTTGGACTCGGTTCCATCGGCTTCGACTTCAATCCGGTCGTGGATCGTATCCGCATCACGGGCAGCAATGGCAGCAATTTCCGCCTGAATCCCATCACGGGGGCGATTGCCGCCACGGACAGCAGCCTGAACTTCGCCACCGGCGATGTCAACCAAGGCATGCTGGCCTCGATCGGCGCCTCGGCTTACACCAATAGTTTCAATGGCACGACCGCCACGACCCTGTTCAATATTTCGCAGAGTCTGGGTATTCTGACTACGCAAAATCCACCGAACAACGGTACCCTGAACACCGTGGGCGCCCTGGGCATCCAGCTGGATACCAGTAGCCGCACGTTCGATCTGGATATTTTCTATGATCAGACGACCCAGATGAATATCGCTTTCCTGGCCGCCAATACGCTGGGGAGCAGTAATGACAGGCTGTTCCGGGTCAATCTGACGACCGGCGCCGCGACCGCTATCGGCAGTATCGGCCAGGGGATTCGGGTCAAGGCCATCGCCGTAGTCCTGGATTCGGTCACCACCCCGTCCGTGGGCGTTGATCTGAAGCTGACCGCTACGGTGTCCCCGGTCAACTACCAGCAGTACGAGAACGTGACCTACACGATTACGGTCACCAATGAAGGCACCAGTGCCGCCCACAATGTCACCGTGGACGCGGGTCTGGCCAATGGCCTGGTCTACACCTCCAGCACCGTTTCGCAGGGCGACTACAACCTGTTCCTCGAACTGTGGAATATCGGTACGCTGGAAGCGGGGCAGTCGGCTACGCTGACGCTGGTGCTATTCCCCTTGGTGAAAGATTCGGCCATTGTCAATTTCTTCGAGATCATGACCACCACCGAGCAGGATACGGACAGCACGCCGGGCAATGACAACGACAATACGCCCAACGAGGACGATGAGGCTCTGGTGACCATCTTTGGCCCGCCACAACCGCCGCAGGGCGGCGTGAATGCCGATTTGTCGCTGTTTGTTACGGTCGATTCGTCGAATTACAACATTTACGAAAATGTCACCTATCACCTGGTGCTGGTCAACAGCGGACCGGATGCTGCCGACAGTATTACCGTGAGCGCCGGACTGCCGCAGGGCTTTGTCTATGCGGGTGACACGACGGCCACGGGTCAGTACAATCTCTTCTTTGAGCAATGGGAAATTGGCTACCTGGCCGCCGGTGATACGGCCCGTCTGGATCTTACCCTCTTCCCGCTGATCGACAGTGCGAGCGTGAATAACTTCTTCCAGGTGATGACTTCCGGTCAGAACGATCCCGACAGTACGCCGGGCAACGATACCGACAACACCCCGAACGAGGACGATGAAGTGCTGATTACGCTGACCGGTCCGCCACAACCACCGCAGGGTGGCGTAACGGCTGATCTGTCCCTGTTTGTCACCACCGACTCGGTTAATTATAACGTGTATGAAAACGCGACTTTCCACCTGGTACTGGTGAACAACGGCCCGGACGCTGCTGCCGGCGTTGTAGTCAGTGGCGCGCTGCCCTCGGGATTGGTGTACACCAGCGATTCCACTTCGAACGGCGATTATAACCTTTTCTTCGAGCAGTGGATGGTCGGATTTTTGGCCGCCGGCGATACGGCCCGCCTCGATCTTACGCTGTTCCCGCTGACGGATACCGCCAACATCAATGCCTTTTTCCAGGTGCTCGCTTCCGATCAGGATGATCCGGACAGCACGCCGGGCAACGATACGGACAACACCCCCAACGAGGACGACGAAGCGTTGGTCACCATTTTTGGTCAGGAACAACCCCCGCAGGGCGGCGTGACGGCCGATCTGGCGCTTTTTGCCACTACGGATTCGAGCGGTTTCAACATTTATGAAAATGTGACCTACCACCTGGTCCTGGTGAATACGGGTCCGGACGACGCTGCCGGCATTACAGTCAGCGCCGGATTACCGCAGGGCTTTGTCTATTCGGGCGACACCTCTTCCACGGGCCAGTACAATCTCTTCCTGCAACGGTGGACGGTACCGTATTTACCGGCTGGCGATACGGCCCGCCTGGATCTCTCGCTGTTCGCGCTGGTCAACAATGCGAACGTGAGCAACTTCTTTGAAGTCCTCACTTCCAACCAGACCGATCCGGACAGCGCACCGGGCAATGGCCCCAACGCCGAAGACGATCAGGTGACGGTAACGATCATGCCGAACTTCAACGGTTCCGATCCATTGGAAAATCGTTTTGGTCAGGGACAAACCTATGGGGAAGCCCGGTTGTATCCCGTACCCGCAGATAGTTACATCAATCTGCGGCTGAACAGCGTACAAGCACAGGAGGAGGCAATCATTTATATCTTCAACCAGACCGGCAGCCTGGTCCGTACGCAGCAGACGGCCGTCCTGGAAGGTATGAACGAGTGGAACTTCGACCTGTCTGAATTCAGCGCCGGGGTGTATTTCGTCCGCTTACCCGGGCAAATGCAGACGCTACAGTTCATCAAGTTGTAATGCTGACCGAATGGAAAAGGGGCGTCAGCGCTGCTTAACCATTCCCTGACCCAGCCAGAGCCGCGGCTTTCCAAATCGGAAAGTCGCGGCTTTTTCGTGCCGTTTGAAAATTCGAAAATGCCACAGCGGCAGAAATATTATTTTTATCGTCCAATTGGACGGAATTATTTATTGCTGCTGCAACGTATTTTGCGAAGTATAGTCTTTGAAGGGCAGTGCCTTTTTTCTTCCCAGCATCATCTGTTCATCACTAAAACTTTTGCTTATGCGCACCCGGCTTCTTGTACTTTTCCTGCTTTTCCCCTTTTGTTACGCGCTCCTCCAGGCTCAAACGCCCGCCGGCGCCGTTCCGGCCCAGGAACCTGCGCCCGGGATAAAATGTATATCCAAAACGGAAAACAGCCAGAGCACGCACTACTACAGATCAAATGATTACGGATATTCCAATGATCGTAACCCCTGCAAAGTCTTCATCGGCGTGGGGACCAGCCCGGAGTCGGGTGGCCTGAAGGTGGATTATACCGTGGACAATACGCCCGCCAGTACCTATGGCGTCCAGGTCGGCGATATTATCCTGGCGCTGGACAATGCTACGGTCAGCAGCTATGATGAACTGGTGCGCGAACGCGATAAGCACCAGCAAGGTGATGCATTCACCCTCAATATCCTGCGTAGTGGCAGTAGAATGAACATTAACGCCCGTTTCAAGGCCTGCAGTCAGGACGAGCTGGAGAAGATTCGCCAGCAAGCGGAGTATCTGCGTCCGATTCTGGGCGTTTTCGAAGCGGAAGAAGCTGACCAGGATCAGGGACTGGTGGTTGGGGAAATCATCTCCGGCAAAGGCGCCGCTGCTGCCGGCCTGCGACCCGGCGATGTGATCACCACGGTCGACGGGAAAGCGATCAATGGCGCGAATACGCTGCGGACCACCCTGTCCGGCCGTAAGCCCGGCGAGCCCGTCACGGTCGTCTATGTGCGCAGCGGACAGCAGCTGCAAACCAAGGTGACCCTCAGTGGCGATCACCAGGCATACAGCTATAAAACAGAGCGCGATCCCTGCGCGGTATTCATCGGGGTGTACACCGCCGATGCCGGCGCCGACGAGCAAGGCGTTCGGGTCACCGGTATCATCGAAGGGACACCGGCCAGGCTGAGTAACCTGCAGCTCGGCGACGTCATCCTCGCCCTGGACGATCAGCCGATCAACAACTATCCGGAACTGCGCCGCGAGCGCGATAAGCACCAGCCGGGCGACAATTTCCGGATGAAGGTCCTCCGCGAGGGCACCATTCTGAACGTCAATGCCACTTTTAAAGCCTGTCCAAAACCCGGCAGTCTGGCGACCCCCGTACCGGAAGTGGTGGAAGCAGCGCCGATCCAGCAGCCGGATTTTACGTTGGCCAACCCGGAGACGACCCTGCAGGTAGATCTGGACCTGTATCCCAATCCGACCGCCGATGTCCTCACGGTCCGCTTTGAAGCGGAGGCCGTGCCGACGACCGTGCGCATCGCTGATGCCACCGGCAAGACCATTTATAACAACGTACTCAACCGGTTTGGCGGTTTTTTCAACGAACAGATCAGTTTGTATGGCCAGGCGCCGGGCATTTTTACCCTGACCGTACAACAGGGTAAAAAGATGATGACTAAAAATGTGGTGCTGGTGACGCGGACCTGATTTTATTCATAAAACAGCGAATAATAACTTTTAAAGGCTCCTGCCTCCCCGGTGACCCGGAGGCAGGGGCCTTTTTCTTCGCCCCATTGACCCGCCCGCATTCCATGTACCGGCCTTTCAAAAAATTCCCCTTCCCCAGTGCTGCAATTTTTCAACCCGTTTCCCGACCTTTGCGCATGGAAACGAACAAGTTGACCGCCGGATCGAAATTTCTCGGCGAGTCCCTCACCTTCGACGACGTTTTGCTCGTCCCCGCCTACAGCGAAGTTTTACCCAGGGAAGTGGATATTTCCGCGCAACTCACCCGCCAGATCCGCCTGAATATCCCCGTTGTATCGGCCGCGATGGATACGGTGACGGATAAAAACCTGGCCATCGCCATTGCCCGGCAAGGTGGTATTGGAATTATTCACAAGAACATGACCATTGCCGCTCAGGCCGATCAGGTCCGCGCCGTAAAGCGCTCGGAAGCGGGCATGATCGTCGACCCGGTGACCCTGCACCCGGAGGCGACGGTGGCCGATGCGCTGAGTCTGATGCAGCAGCACAGCATCGGCGGCATCCCGATCACCGACCAGGCCGGCCGGCTGGTGGGCATTCTGACCAATCGCGACCTGCGTTTCGAGAAAGACCACACACTACTGGTCCGCGATCTGATGAGCAAGGGTAATCTGGTCACCGCACCCCTCGGTACCACGCTGGAACAGGCCCGCGACATCCTGCAAACCCGTAAAATCGAGAAGTTGCCCGTGGTTGATAAGGACTACCGGCTGATTGGTTTGATTACTTATAAAGACATTATCAAAGGCACCAACTTTCCGCAGGCCTGTAAAGACTCCCTGGGCCGGTTGGTCGTGGGCGCTGCGGTGGGGGTTACCACCGACATGGAAGAACGCGTCGCCGCCCTGGTTGCCGTGGACGTCGACGTGGTCTGCGTGGATACCGCCCATGGCCATTCGCTCGGCGTATTGAACGCCGTCCGATATTTGAAAAAAACATTTCCCCAGTTGCAGATCATCGGGGGCAATGTAGCGACCGGGGCAGGCGCCAAGGCACTGGTGGACGCGGGCGCGGATGGCGTAAAGGTAGGGGTGGGGCCGGGCAGCATTTGCACCACCCGGATCGTGGCGGGGGTCGGGGTCGCCCAGTTGTCGGCTATTTTTAATGCCGCGGAGGCCATTCGCGGGTCCGGCGTGCCGATCATCGGCGACGGCGGAATCCGCTACACCGGTGATATTGTCAAAGCGCTGTGCGCCGGGGCCAGCACCATCATGGCTGGCTCGCTGTTTGCGGGGGTGGAAGAAGCGCCGGGAGAAACCATCATCTTCGACGGGCGCAAATTCAAATCCTACCGCGGCATGGGCAGCCTGGCCGCTATGGAACTCGGTTCGAAAGACCGCTACTTCCAGGATGTGGAAGACGATATCCGCAAGTTGGTGCCGGAGGGGATTGAAGGAAGAGTACCTTATAAAGGCACCCTGGCCGAAGTGATGGTACAGTACGTCGGCGGCCTGCGGGCGGGCATGGGCTACTGCGGCGCCGGCACGGTAGCCGAATTGCAGGAGAACGCCCAGTTCGTGAAAATCACCAATGCGGGGATGACGGAGAGCCACCCGCACAACATCATTATCACCCGGGAGTCGCCGAATTACAGCCGGTCGTAGGGTCGATAAAGGTTGATAAAATCTTATAAGGGTTGATCTTCAATCTGTTATGAGTAGTTAGCAACCTGTTTGTCAACCCCCATCAACCTTTATTAACCACTGATCGATGTCGAGATATCATTGCTTCGCGGGCTTGCTTTTTCTGGGTTTCGCCGCCACTCTCCATGCCCAATCCACCGCTACCGTCTTTGGCCGCGTTACCGATGCCACGGATGACCAGCCCATCGAGCTGGTCACGGTCTTCGTAAAGGGCCAGAACAAAGGCGTCACCACCGACGAACGCGGCAATTATGCCATTCAGGTACCGGCCAACGAACGGGTAGCGCTGGGCTTCCGGCGGCTGGCTTTTAAGGAATCGACGGCCAGCGTGCTACCCCTGGCGCCCGGAGCGCGGTTCGGATTGGACCTGGCCATGGCTCCCCTGCAATCCAACCTGGAAGTGGTGATCAGTGAGCGGCGGCTCGACGACGGCGGCATGGTCAAGGAAAAAAATATCCGCGACCTGAAAATGCTGCCCAGTACAACCGGCAACCTGGAAAGCGTGCTGCCGCATATTGCGCTGGGTACCAATGCGGGGACGGGTGGCGAACTGAGTTCGCAGTATCAGGTGCGCGGAGGCAACTACGACGAAAACCTGGTCTACGTCAATGACTTCGAGATCTATCGCCCGCAGCTCATCCGGGCCGGGCAGCAGGAGGGCCTGACTTTCCCGAACATCGACCTCGTCCGCGATCTATCCTTCTCGTCGGGCGGTTTTCAGGCCAAGTACGGCGATAAAATGTCTTCCGTACTGGACGTCAAATACAAGCGCCCCGACACCCTGCCGGCCAGCGCCTGCGCCAGTTTCCTGGGCGCCTCGGCCCACTTGGAAGGCAGCGTGAAGTCGCGGCGTGATGGCTACCGCGCCTTCCGCTACCTCGCCGGCGCCCGCTACAAAACCACCCGCAACCTGCTCGGCAGCCTCGACGTGAAGGGGGAATACGTACCCGATTTCACGGATGTGCAGACCTACCTGACCTATGACCTGAGCCGGGACTGGCAGGTCGGCCTGATCGGCAACTACAACCGTTCGACCTACCGCTTCCTGCCCGAAAGCCTGCAACGCGCCTTCGGGCTGGTGAATTTCGCGCTGCAGCTGCGTACGGCCTTCGACGGGCAGGAGGTGGACGATTTTCAGCAGGCCATGGGCGGCGCCTCGCTGACTTACCTGCCGACCCGTGAACGCAATCCTTTGTACCATAAGCTGTTGACCTCGGTTTGGCGTAGCCAGGAGAATGAGCGCTTCGACATTCTGGGCTACTATATTCTGGGGGAAATCCAGGAAAATCTTGGCTCCGGTGAGTTTGGCGAGATCGTGAACATCCTTGGTACCGGCACCCAGCAGACCTGGGTACGCAACAACCTCACTGCCGACGTACGCAATGTGGAATACAAAGGTGGCATCGAGCTGCAGCGCGACGTGGCCGAGGCCGGCCTGACCCGCAGCCATTTTCTGCAATGGTCGGCCAAATGGCAGAACGAGCAGATCGGCGACCGGATCAACGAATGGGAGCGGCTCGATTCGGCGCTGTATTCGCTGCCCTACGACACTACCCAACTGCTCGTGCGGCGGGTGTTGAAGACGCGTAATGACCTGCAGAGCGACCGTCTCAGCGGCTTCCTGCAGGATACCTGGACCTGGCGTAAGGAAGGCGTACGGGAGTTCCAGATCATTGCCGGCGTGCGAGGCCAGTACTGGACGCTCAATGGCGAGGGCTACGTGACGCCGCGGGCGCAGTTTTTGTACAAGCCGCTGAATACCCGGCGCGACCTCAGTTACCGGCTGGCCGGCGGTTTGTACTACCAGCCGGCTTTTTATCGCGAAATGCGGGCGCCCAACGGCATAGTGAACACCCAACTCTCCGCCCAGAAGTCGGCCCACGCGGTAGCCGGCTTTACCTACGATTTCCTCTGGGGACGTCGCCGGCCGGTGAAGATGCGCCTTATTGCCGAGGCGTACTATAAAACGTTGTGGGATCTGGTGTCCTACGACCTGGATAATGTGCGGGTGCGCTACGCCGGTCAGAACAACTCCAGCGGTTACGCGACCGGCATCGACGTGCGGCTCAACGGCGAGTTTGTGCCGGGCGCGGAAAGCTGGGTCAACTTCTCGCTGCTGCGCACCCGCGAGCGCCTGGATGGGGTACAGCACCAAGCCCGCGAAATCGGCGACCGGGAAGGGCATGCCGTCAAGGACGTGCCGCGCCCGACCGACCGTTTTTTCACCGTCTCCACGTTCTTTCAGGACTACCTCCGCGACAACAAGAATATCCGCATGCACCTCA
>JBKJKS010000426.1:0-3494 GCA_046597295.1 Saprospiraceae bacterium | reverse complement strand
GTCACCTTCGACATGGATGCCAACGGTATTCTATCAGTGACGGCCATGGATAAAGGCACCGGCAAGAAGCAGAACGTACGCATCGAAGCCAGCACGGGCCTCTCGAAAGAGGAAATTGCCCGCATGAAGGCCGAAGCCGAAGCCAACGCCGACCAGGATCGCCAGACCCGCGAACGGGCCGAGAAACTCAACGCCGCCGATTCGCTGGTCTTCCAGACGGAAAAGCAGCTCAGCGAGTACGGCGATAAAGTACCGGCCAACCACAAAGAGAACATTGAGAAAGCGCTAAATGATCTGCGCGAGGCCCTCAAGGCCCAGGACGTCGATCGTATCGAAGCCCTGACCGAGGCGCTGACCCAGGCCTGGAGCGCTGCCAGCCAGGACATCTACGCCGCACAGCAAGCGGCCGGCCCCGATGCAACCGGCAACCCCTCCGGCGGACCGACCGGTGGTGGTGGCTCCGGTTCCGAAGCCCAGGACGTGGAGTTCGAAGAAGTGAAGAACTAGGTTTTCCGGTAAAATAAATCATTCGGACTGCTCAACTGTTGAAAGTTGGGCAGTCCTTTTTTTATGCCCGACGCGAGCGTGAATTTGAGAACTATAAAATTAAAATAATGAAACTGGCCGTTTTTACCCTCCTTTTCGCTTGGTGTATTTCAAATGCCTTTACTTTTGTACCATAATTCACCCACCAAAACGCACCAATCATGAAAGCATTTTTGTTCAGCCTCTGCGCTGTATGCTCCTTTTCAACCAGTTCGTTCGCCCAGGTCAGCACCATTCAGGTATCCGTCAGCGATACCATGGAAGTACCGGCCAACCACCTCACCGTGGTTATTAATTTCAACGATACCAGTACCACTGCGGAAGAACCGGCCGATTTTACACCTTCCCGCCAGGCCGTGATCCAACTGTTGGAGACGAACAAAGTCACCTGGGCAAAAGCCAGCGATAAAATGGGCTTTTTAGGCGCCATCAGCCGGATGGCCGGTGATGCCGGAAAATTGGACAACGACCTCAGCATCGATTTTACTTCTGCGGCGCAGATGGATGCGCTGTTGCCAAAGATCAAGGCGATTGCCTACGTCAACGCCGTCGAAATGGGGACTTCCATCGATAAGGGTTCCGTCGATATGACCGGGCTATATGCGAAGTTGCTCAAAAAAGCGCAGGCTAAAGCCGACCTGCTGGCGCGCTTGTCCGGCAAAAAGGTGGGTGCCGTGTACCAGATCGGCTCGGCCTTCGATGCTTTCAGCCCGTCCAGCGCCATGGAATCGATGCTGGGCGGCGGCAATGCCTATGGCCAACTGATGAACTCCATGATGGGCAACATGTTCGGGGAAAAAAGAGCGGACCGGAAAGTGACGGTCACGGAGCAGTTGACGGTCACCTATTTACTGCAATAGTACGCCGGTTGGAGGATTCGAGGATTTGATCAAATCCTCGAATCCTCATCAATGGCACTTAAAATAATCGAACGGCTCCAAACAATCCAGGCATCGGAACAGCGCCTTGCAGGAGGTAGAGCCGAATTGCGACAGCATCTCCGTATGGGTAGACTGGCAGAACGGGCAGGCCAGGGCGCGGCGTTCGCCCAGCAGCGCTTGTTTATCCAGCGAGGCCTCGGCCGGCGGGGCGATCCCGAAGGCGGTGAGTTTGCGACGACCCTCCGCCGTGAGCCAGTCGGTCGTCCAGGCCGGGCTGATGGCCGTGGTGATCTTAACCCGATCGAAGCCGCCGGCCTGCAGGGCCGCCCGGATATTCACTTCGATGATGCCCATGGCCGGGCAGCCGGAGTAGGTCGGCGTGATGACCACCTCCACTTCGCCACTTTCCGCCAGGCGCACGTCGCGGACAATACCCAGGTCGGTCACCGTAAGCGCCGGTATTTCCGGATCGCAGACGGTATGGAGCAGGGCCCAAACGGCGGGTAGTGTAATGGGTGGCGCAGCGGTCACGGTGATTAGTGCAGATTTTAAAAATGGGTGTATAAAGTGTAGAGGGGTTTAGCAGAAGGTTGATAGACAACGTTTTAACTGGTTTACATTTTTCGATAACCCGCATTTTCCGATCTAAAAACATCAAAACTGCCTTCCAGGTTGTGAGCATGATTGGGCACTTCTCCTACCAGCAATTCATAATTCATAATTCATTACGCTTTCCACAAACTCCAGCGCCCGCCGCTCCGACCAGGCGACCTGACCAGCACCGCGGGCCTGAAAGCCGCAGTGGCCACCTGTGGCCGGCATTTCCAGGTGGAAGAACGGATGTTCACGGGCGATGTCGACAGGAAAGCAGGCGGGGGTGAGGATAGGATCGTTCAGGGCACTGATCAGCAGGGTCGGCACCCGGATGCCCGCCACAAAATTTTTGGCGGAGGCCTGCTCATGAAATTCTGAGGCCGAGCCGAAGCCGCATAGGGGTGCACTGAACCACTCGTCGAAGTCGCGCCAGCGGCGCACCGCCTTCAATTTTTCCAGATTCAGTTTGCCGGGATAGTGCTCATTTTTCACCTGGATCTTCCGGCTCAGGGCACGCAAAAAACGGACGCGGTACAGCGTATTGTCCCAGCGATCCAGCACATCGGCGCCGGCAGCGATGTCGCAGGGCGATGAAAAAGCCACGGCGGCACGTATTTCTGGGGGCGCCTGCTCCCCCAGTACGCCCAGGTACTTCATGGTGATGTTGCCGCCCATACTGAAGCCGATCAGGGCCAGCTGGTCGTAGTTTTTATTTTCCAACGCATGACTGACCACCGTTTGAATATCTTCCGTATCGCCGTGGTGGTACATGCGGAAAGCGCGGTTCATCTCTCCGGAACAGGAACGGCAATTCCAGGCCAGCACATCCCAACCGTGCCGGCCGAAATATTTGGCCATCCCGCGCACATACTGGCGTTCCGAATCGCCTTCCAGGCCGTGGGTCAGCACCACCAGCCGGCGGTGGCCCTGCCGGATCCAATCGAGGTCCAGGAAGTCGTCGTCCGGCGTAGCGATGCGTTCGCGCTGGTAGTGCACGCCCGGCAC
This sequence comes from Saprospiraceae bacterium, assembly GCA_046597295.1. GTDB lineage: Bacteria > Bacteroidota > Bacteroidia > Chitinophagales > Saprospiraceae > M3007. Next base: position 468 of record JBKJKS010000426.1, on the reverse strand, counting down.
ACGGCGGCGGATGCCAGGCACCAGGGTTTGCAGGTGGCCATTGAACTGGCCGAAGGGGGAGCCGGGGAAAGAAGAGGGCGTAATAATCATCGTGCCGCAAATTTCCGATTTCTGCGGGCACCATTCATCTTTGTCGCCAAAATTCCAGCGATGCGCTTTCCTTTTCCAGCCGTTCCCGTTCTGTTGTTCCTCCAGGCCTGCACCCCGGCGGCGGAGCGCCTGCAAAAAATCGAAAGCGAAATGCTCGGATTGCTGGGTCCGGCCGCTGGTTTACAGCTGTCCGCACAGCAACCGGCCTTCCCGCTACCGCTGCCGCCGCCATTGGACGTACAGGCCGCCCAGAAAACCCGCGCCCGGCAATTGCTGGCCGAAGCGGCAAAAATAGACAGTGCGGACCTGGCGCCGGCCCAACGCCGCCTGCTGCGACAATACCGGCAGGTGCTGACGGATCTGAGCGGGGATGCTGCC
>JBKJKS010000419.1:0-6798 GCA_046597295.1 Saprospiraceae bacterium | reverse complement strand
CAGCCAAGCGGGAAGCAGTAAACAGCAGCACCAGAGGGGTAAAAGTTTTTGGAACATGGGACGAACATTGGCAAGGCAATGGCAAAGGCCACAACAGTGGAGCAAGAACAATGCCCCAGATTTTTCCTCTCGCGTGGTCGGCTTGTCCCCAGGGTATTAACGAGCATTTCGCGGCGACGGATTTCGGTACGTTCTGTCTGCTGCTCTTATGTCCAGTGCTGCTGTTTGCGATAGGCTACACCCCGAAAAAAAGCGACCGGCTGGCCCGATGCGGTGGTGATGCGCACCGCATAATTGGAGATCGCCTGACCGAGGTGCTCTTCGGTGGCCACTGCGGTCAATACATCGCCTTCCACCACCGGGGCCACGTGCTCCACGGTGCAGTGGATGGAAACGGTATGCCGCCCCCGGGAGTTGCAGGCAAAGGCAAACGCGCTGTCCGCCAGCGAAAAAGTAATGCCGCCATGCGCCACGCCGAAACCGTTCAGCATGTCCGCGCGCACCCGCAGTTGCAGGGTGCAGGTGCCCTCGCCCACGGCGACCAGTTCAATACCCAGCCATTGACTGAACAGATCGCGGTCGTACATCTGCTGAAAGATCTCTTGGGGTGTCAATGTATGAAGGGATGAAATAGTGAAGTGATGGAGTGATGAAAAAATGAAGTGATCGGGCGATCACCAATGCGCTCTTGCCATCACTTTATCATTTCCTCATTTCCTCATTTTTGATAAAAAGTGCGGCCTTCCCGCAGCATTTTACGCAGCATCGGACTACAGCGGTAGCGGTCTTCGAGGTACTCGACGTAGAGGGCATCCATTTTTTCTACGATTTTGGCAATACCGATCTCGTCCGCCCAGGCCAGCAGGCCCTTGGGATAGTTAACGCCCTGGGTCATGGCCAGATCAATATCGTCGCGACTGGCGATGCGCAGGTAGCAGGTATCGGCGGCTTCATTGATGAGCATGGCCACGATGCGACTGGCGATGCTGCGGCCCAGGGCCTCGTCTTTATTCGGTTCGGGTTTTACGGCGCCTTCGCGATAGTCGTAAAAGCCACGTTTGGATTTTTTGCCGAAATAGTGGGCGTCCACCAATCGCTTTTGGGTAAAAGAAGGTCGATAACGGGGATCGTAGTAGAAATTCTCAAATACGATCTGGGTCACCGAGTAGTTAATGTCGTTGCCGATGAAATCCATCAGCTCGAACGGCCCCATCCGGAAACCGGACAGGTCGCGCATGGCCCAGTCGATGGTGGCGAAATCGGCGATGCCTTCGTCGTAAATCCGCAGGGCCTCGCCGTAGTACGGCCGGGCGACGCGGTTGACAATGAAGCCCGGCGTGTCTTTGGCCAGCACGGTGGTCTTCCCCCAACCCTCCACCATGCTGCGGGCACGGGTCACTACTTCCGGGTCGGTTTGCAGCGCCGGGATGATCTCGACCAGCCGCATGAGCGGCGCCGGGTTGAAAAAATGGATGCCCAGCAGCCGTTCCGGGTGGCGCAAAAAGGCGCCCATCGCGGAAATGGACAGCGAGGACGTGTTGCTGGCCAGGATGGTGCCTTCGTCCACGATAGCCTCCATACTTTTGAAAGCAATCTGCTTCTGTTCCACATCCTCCACAATGGCCTCGATAATGACCGAACACTTGCGAAAGTCGCTCATGTGGTCGGTAAAACGGATGCGGCTGTTCAGCGAATAGGCCTCCGAATCTTCCATCTTCCCTTTGTCCACCAGCATTTTCAGCGAGGCCTGGATGCTTTTGCCCGCCTTGGCCAGCGCAATCGTCAGGTTATCGCAGATCACCACGTTGTGCCCGGCAGCAGCCGCCACCTGGGCAATACCGCCGCCCATTGCGCCTGCTCCCAGTATGCCGATCGTATCCATAATTTGCGTGTTGTTGTTGGGAAATTTCCCGATGGGTATTCCATAAAGGCAGCAAAAGTAGCGTACCTGCCCGAACCCTGTCCGCTTTTTTAATGACGCCGCAATTTTTGAGGGCGCCGTACTTTCGCCGCATGGAAGAACAGAAAACCCGCATCCTCGGCATTGACCCCGGCACCAATGTGCTCGGCTTCGCCATCATCGATGCCGACAAGCGCAGCATGACCGTCGTGGAGATCGGGGTGGTCACTTTTGCCCACATCGGCGCCGAGCATACCGAGAAATTGCGGTATATCTTCGAGCAGGTGCAGGATCTGATCCGGCAGTACGAGCCGACCCAAATGGCCATCGAAGCGCCGTTTTTTGGTAAAAACGTGCAATCCATGCTCAAACTGGGTCGGGCCCAGGGCGTGGCCATTGCGGCGGGGATGGTGAACAAACTCGCCACGACCGAATACATGCCCAAGAAAATCAAGAAAGCCATCACCGGTAACGGCAATGCCTCTAAAGAGCAGGTGGCCGCCATGCTCGAAAATATTTTGAAAAAAACGTTCTCCGAAAAATATTTCGACGCCACCGACGCCCTCGCCGCCGCCGTCTGCCACTGGTACCAGTCCTCGAACAAAAGCTTGAGCGGCGGTAAGTCGCACAACGGCTGGAGCGGATTTCTGAAAAGCAATCCAGATCGGGTGAAGGGGGCCTGAAAGCTGCTGGTTTTTGGACACTATTCACCCCGCCGTTGCTGAAGCCCCCTTTCTATTCGCCATGAAGGGGGAGGGTACATCGAGGAGGACGAAAGATTTGTGTTCTGACCCTCGAATTGATCCGGCCTGACCTGCATTCTCTACCTTCGTGCCCGATTTCGCCCGATTATCAACTTTTATAAACCCCCATCAACCTTCATCAACCTTTCCTGTACGAAATGCAACCAAAAGAATTTCTAAAAAAACTCGGCCTCAAGACCCGTAACCAGGGTGCCTGGACCGGCCAGCAGGAAGTGACGGGCAGCCGCCGCTACCTGGACTCGCACTCGCCGGTAGATGGCGAATACATCGGCTCGGTGAGCATCACCACCCGCGAACAGTACGATGCGGTGGTGGCGACCGCCGAAAAAGCTTTTCTGGTCTGGCGCGAAATGCCGTCGCCCAAGCGTGGCGAGATCGTCCGCCAGTTCGGCGACGTGCTGCGCCAATATAAAGAGCCGCTCGGTCACCTCGTGAGCTATGAAATGGGCAAAAGCCTGCAAGAGGGCTATGGCGAGGTGCAGGAAATGATCGACATCTGCGACTTCGCGGTCGGTCTTTCCCGCCAACTCTACGGCCTCACCATGCACTCCGAGCGTCCGGCGCACCGGATGTACGAGCAGTGGCACCCGCTGGGCATCGTTGGTATTATTTCGGCCTTCAATTTTCCGGTGGCCGTTTGGTCCTGGAATGCCTGCCTGGCCTGGGTCTGCGGCGACGTGTGTGTGTGGAAACCCTCGGAAAAAACGCCGCTCTGCGCCATCGCCTGTCAGAATTTGTTCCAGAAAGTGTTGAAAGCCAATGATTTGCCGGAAGGAATTAGTTGTATCGTCAACGGCGACTACAAGGTGGGCGAGTATATGAGCAAGGATGCGCGTGTGCCCCTGGTGAGCGCCACCGGCAGCACCCGCATGGGCCGCATCGTCGGGCAGGCCGTCGCCGCCCGCCTGGGCCGTTCGCTGCTCGAACTGGGCGGCAACAACGCCATCATCATTGCCCCCTCGGCGGATATGAAGATCGTATTGACCGGCGCCATCTTCGGGGCGGTCGGTACCGCCGGGCAGCGCTGCACCACCACCCGCCGCCTCATCATCCACGAAAGTATTTACGACAAAGTAAAGACCGCCCTGGCCACCGCCTATCCGCAGCTGCGCATCGGCGATCCGCTGAATGCCCATCACCACGTAGGGCCGCTGATCGATAAACATGCGGTGGAAAGCTACCTGCAGGCCATCAGCGAGGTGAAAAAAGCGCGCGGCACGTTCGTCGTGGAAGGCGGCGTACTCGAAGGCAAGGGCTACGAAAGCGGTTGCTACGTGCAGCCCTGCATCGCCGAGGTGGAAAACCACTGGGACATCGTGCAGCACGAGACCTTTGCCCCCATCCTGTACCTGCTGAAATACAGCACGTTAGACGAAGCCATTGCTTTGCAAAACGGGGTGCCGCAGGGCCTCTCGTCGGCCATCATGACCAATAATCTGCGCGAAGCCGAGCGCTACCTGTCGGTCGGCGGTTCGGACTGCGGCATTGCCAACGTGAACATCGGTACCTCCGGCGCGGAGATCGGCGGCGCGTTTGGCGGCGAAAAAGAAACCGGCGGCGGTAGAGAGTCGGGGTCGGACGCGTGGCAGGCCTACATGCGCCGGCAGACGAACACCATCAATTACTCGGATACGGTGCCGCTGGCGCAGGGGATCGAGTTTGCGTTTTAGGAACGCGGATGACGCGGATGTACCAAACGCGGATGTACACAGATTTTTAAAAATCTGTGTACATCCGCGTTTGCCTGCATCCGCGTCATCCGCGTTCCCATTCCTTGCGTCGAGGTGCTGCCGACCCGAGGTAAGCGGGCTTCAGGCCACCACTGCTCTGGAGCCCAAAAAGCCCACCACCACCTCCGGCACCCCATCTCCATTCAACCGGTGGCCCTGGCTGCGCGTGGTGACGAAACGCGCCTGCGGCCAATGATCGGCATAGGACAGCGCATCGGCGTAGGGCACGGTGGGATCGTTCAAATCGTGGACGATCAGACCCTCCACCTCCAGACTGCGGACCATCGCCGGGCCGGAGAAATCAGCAAACGATCGCCCGAAGCGCCGGCGAAAGACCCGTTCGAAACCGCGCATTACCCGGTTGCTCAGGCCCAGCAGGCGCTGGTAGCCGTCCAGGATATGCACCAGCTCGGCCGGTGTGCCGAGGATCGCCAATTGCCGTACCGACGGCGCCTCGCCCTCATGCAGCAGAAAAATGCTGGCGAATCCGCCGATGGAATGGCCGACCAGGCTCTGCGGCTGATAGTGCTCCACCACCGCCGCCAGCAATTGCGCATACAGCGGAACATTGAACTGCCGGCTGCCCGACTGGCCGTGGCCGGGTCCGTCCACCGCGACTACATCGAAGCCTTTGGCCCGCAGCTGGCGGATCAACCGCTGCCAGCGGGCGGCGTTGCTTTCCCAGCCGTGCACCAATAGTACCGTAGGACCGGGACCGCGCCAGTGGTAGCAGCGGACGTTCAAGTCGTTGACGTACAGGTCTTGCTGCTCATCGGCCGTGTCCAGAAAAGCGCTGTCCTTTTCCCGCAGCCGGCCCTGGCGGGGGGTACAGAAAATCTGGAAAGCCAGCGCGCCGGCTTTCTCGGGTTGGAACAAAGCAAGGGTATTCAGGTAGAGCCGAAGGCCCTGGATGGTAAGATGCTGCTTTACTTTATGCATAATGCTAATGTTGCTAGAGACGCTCTATAAGGTCAACGCAGGCGGTTGATGATCAACTTTTATCAACCCTCATCAACTTGCTTTTGACAATGTATTGATCACTTTTTCTGAAAAAACCGCCAGCCCCGCCAGCGCTTCTTCGCCCAATTGCTCGGCTACGGACCGGTTCACCCGCTTCCAGATCTTGTGGACGCGCTTGGCCTTGACATATCCGTCTTCGGTCAGGCGCAGGCCGTTCTTCGTATCCGGCGCCAGCCAGCCGGACTGCACCATCAGCTTGACTTCCAGCGACAGGGAAGACTTGTTGATGTGGTGGCGGTCGGTAAATTCCTTCATTTTCAGGCCCGGCTCCATGTACACGTACATCAGCATGCCCGCCTGCGAAATGGTCACCTTCTCCTCCGCATAAGCCCGGTTGTACGTCGCCGTGAGGATGCGCGAGAGGGTGCGAATTTCAAAGTTGATGCAATAGTCGGTCATGCGGTCTGCGGCAAAGTTTTATATAAAACCGAAAGGTCGGACAAAGGTTGGTTTTATATAAAACTTTTGGTCGAAAAAAAAGCGGAGAGCTGACATCCTCCCAATTCCCATCCGGAATGCCGATCTTCACCGCCCAGAATCAACCCAACCGATCGTGCAGCGGCCTCCCTCTTCTCTGAATATCGAAGTCATCTCGGCGGGCGCCGGGAGCGGCAAAACCTTCACCCTCACCGGCCGCATGGTCGCGCTGCTCGAAAGCGGCGTCCGGCCATCGGCCATCATGGCCACCACGTTTACCAAAAAAGCCGCCGCTGAGCTCCAGGAGCGGGTGCGCGTTCGCCTGCTCGAAGCCGGGCGCACCGAAGCCGCCAACGAACTCGGCAGCGCCCTCATCGGCACGGTACACAGCATCGGCACCCGGTTGTTGCAGCGTTTTGCCTTTGAAGCGGGCGTATCGCCCCTGGTCGAAATCATCGCCGACGGCGACGAACAGCGGCTGTTCAATGAGTCGCTGGCCCAGGTGCTCACGGAGGCGCGCATCGAAACCATGAACCGCCTGGCCGACCGGCTGGGCCTGGCCAAAAAAAACCAGGGGGATCCCTATGACTGGCGCCGCGAGATCCGGACCCTCACCGACGTGGCCCGCGCCAATAACTTCTCCGTGGAGGTGTTGCAAACCAGCAAACAGCGCTCCTGGGAAAGCTTCGAGCGCCTGCTGCCCCCCGCCCAGACCACGGACGCCCTCACCTGGCAGAATCGCCTGCTGTCCGCCATCGACCAGGCCGTAGCGGCGCTGGACGCCCACGAAGCCGACACCACTAAAGTCACGCGCGACGCCGCCGAAACGCTGCGCAGCATGCAAAATCAATTTCGCTGGCGGGGCGAACTCTACTGGCACGAATGGGTGAAGATCGCCAAGACCAATGTGGGCGCCAAGAGCCGCCACTTGCTGGAAGACCTGAAAGCCCTGGCCCTCCGCCACGAT
>JBKJKS010000177.1:0-2640 GCA_046597295.1 Saprospiraceae bacterium | reverse complement strand
GGCTTCCACATCATCCCGCAAATACGCGCGGATAATATCCAGTACCTGCTCGTGCGGAATACGGGTACACTCCGGATCATTAGCCGAGAAATCCCAGAATCCGGAGTTCGTCAGATGGCCATAATGCCAGTCAGGGCGGTCAATAACCGGGTAGGAGCAAACGCCCAGCACGGGAATGCCTGCCACGAGCGCCTGATCCACCTCGTTCAGCAGGCGGCGCCACCATTGCTCGCGCAGGCCGCCGTGGGAACCGGTTTCGGTAATAATGATCGGCACCTGGTAGCGGTCATACACGGCCTGAATGACCTCATGGAAGCCTGACCGGAGCGGGCTGTCCCAATCGAGGGGCTCAATATGCATATGCGGGTTGTTGCTCTCCGGGTCATAACGGATGGTGACCTCTTCCTGGTTGTTGATGTAGTAGTTCAAGCCCACATAATCCAGAAAATCCGGCTGCCCGCCCAGATCCGGTCTTACCCGGCCGCTCACAATATCCCAGGACTCAAACATGTGATTCCGAAAATCGGCCACAAAGCGTTGCACCGGGGACTCGCTGTCCGGTCGGGCAATGCGGTTCATGATTGGGTCAATATGCACGAATCGCACGTCCGGATCAATCTTCCGGATGGCTCTGATCGCCTCGATCACGCATTTAGCCAACTGGGCCTTCAAATGACCGCCCCGATGGAAGGAATAAGGCGCCCATACCCCAACCTCAGCGCTCATCCAGGAAAAAAAAGACATTTCATTGAACGGAATGATGTACATCAAACCGTCCGTATAACGCCGAATGGTCTTCACCGCTTCCACCGCGTAGGCGGCAAAGCGTTCCACCAGGGTATGTGAAAAAGGGCCGGCGTCGTCCGGAAGATCGAAATGATTCAATGCCCAAATGACCTGCATGCCTTCTTCCCGGGCAATCTGCATCATTTCTTCGAAGAAGCTGAAGTCATATTGTCCATTCCCCTGGTCGATCTGATGCCAGGAAAGACTCTCCCGCACGGTGGTAATCCCAATGGCCTTCAGCAACCGATAATCGCTGCGGCATTGCACATCATGTCTGGTCGTGCGCAACATATTGTGCCGGTGTCCGTGTTCGCTACGGGCATAGCAGGCTTCAAACCCCCCCATCAGGAAGGAAGAAAAAATAGTCGGATGTAGCATAGCAGTTATTGCGCACCCTGACCGGCGGACGGTTGGGTGCCGGGCTGGGGCATGCGTTTGGTGAAGGAAGGTCCTGGCACAGCCATTTGGGTGACCGGTTTCTGCACCGAGGGTTTGACTTGCAGCTCCAGTTTCTCAAACAGGTCGAGGGCATTTTTGAAGGCCTCGTCCATGTTAAAATACTTGTAGTTAGCCAGGCGTCCGACAAAATAAACGCTCTTCAACTGTTCGGCCGCCTCTTTGTACTTGTTGTATATCTCCCGGTTGCGCGGGTTCAGCACGGGATAGTACGGCTCCTGCGTGGCCGGATCGGTAATATCCACCGTAAATTCCCGGGAAATGGTCGTGCAGGGATGCTGCTGCTTGGTCATATGCTTGTACTCGATAATCCGGGTAAAGTTGCCATCTTCCAGCGACGGATAGTTGATGACCGAATTTTCCTGAAAGAATTCCTGCTGGTGGTTTTCCATCACAAAATTGATGGAGCGATACTCCAGTTTCTCTTCCATCGAATACTTGAAATCGAAAAAACGATCGATCGGACCGGTATAAAAAAGCTTCTGATAGCCCTTGATCTCCTGCCGGATGTCAAAAAAGTCGGTGTTCAGGCGGACCGTGATATTTGGATGGTCCAGCATTTTCTCGAACATCTTCGTAAAGCCGCCCTCCGGCTGCGCCTGGTGCTTGTCGGAAAAGTAACGATCGTCAAAATCCGTGCGTACGGGAATGCGATTGAGCACTGCTGCATCCAGCTCGGCCGGCGATTTATCCCACTGCTTGATGGTGTAGTTTTTGAAAATCTTCTCGTATAATACCTGTCCGACGCGAGCCATCGCCGCTTCTTCACCGTTCTTCGGATTTTCACAGGCCACCTGATTTTCGGCCAGCCAGGCTTTCATTTCCTGCTCGTTCTGGAGTTGAAGGCTAAATATTTTGTTGACCGTGGTAATGTTTACCGGGACGGGGACCAGATGTTCGTCCACCTTGGCCAGTACTTTATGCTCATAAGAAAACCACTTGGTAAAGCGATTGACATACTTCCAGACATCCTCAAAATTGGTGTGGAATAAGTGCGCGCCGTACTTGGATACCAATACACCATGTTCGTCATAGTAATCAAAGCAGTTACCGGCTATATGGTTACGCTTTTCAATGATCAGCACCTGCTTGCCCAAATGTGCATACCGCTCGGCTAATACGGCGCCGGATATACCGGCGCCAATGATTACAATATCATAGTGTCGCATAGAGTGTTTGTTTTTAGTGTTGTTTGATGAATCTTAATCGGTCAAAAAATGCGGACAGGCGTAGTATGCAGATCGTTTTTTGCAGCCAGTGCTTGGGCTAAATTTTCCTCCATATCGGCCACCGTCTTATCCCAGGAGACTGCCTGCAGGATGTTCTCATAGTGGCCAAGCCGCGCTTCCCGTTGTGCAGGATCTTCTCCTAAGAAGTTCGCCAGCGCTGTGCTAAACT
>JBKJKS010000008.1:0-6859 GCA_046597295.1 Saprospiraceae bacterium | reverse complement strand
GGGCATGGCCTTCGAGTCGGGTTTCAACTCCAAAGCCACCTTCAACCGGGCCTTCAAGAAATTGACCGGTCAGGCGCCGAGCCGATTTGGTCATGTTGAGAAAACGGGTTGAGGGGTTGAAAATGTTGAGAAAAAATTAGGAATCAACACCCCTCAACATTCTCAACCTTTTCTCAACAACTGCTCGTCTCAAATCATAATCCGACCCCCCAACCCCAGGTCTCAAATCATCCTTTGCAGCGATAGAGCCCCCTTGGTCAGCCCACTTTTGCGTCATCATTTCGCAAATAAAACTGCTGACCATGTCCAAGTCCTTTACACTCCGCTGCCTCGCCCTGTGCTTCCTGAGCATCATTTCTGCATCCTTATCGGCACAATCGATCAGTGGTTCCGTGCGCCAGGCCACCGGAGAGCCGGCCGAATTTGCCAGCCTCCAGCTGCTCCGTGCCGCCGACAGCACTTTTGTCGCCGGCACAGCGGCGGCTGCCAATGGTTCTTTTCTTTTTCAGAACGTGGTAGCGGGCGACTACCGCATTCTGTGCACACTTATTGGTTATGACCCGCTTTATTCAACAGTTGTTTATTTCAAACAAGGAGATGTCCTGCTCGAGCCGCTGACGCTTGCTTCGTCCACGGTGCTCCGGGAAGCGGTCGTAACGGCCAGGCTACCCAGCATCGAACGACAAATTGATAAAGTCGTGGTGAACGTGGAAGGTTCCACGCTGGCAGCGGGTAATAATGCGCTGGAACTCCTGCAACGCGCCCCCGGGGTGGTGGTCACGCCGCAGGGTGCCGTCATGCTCGAAGGCAAAAGCGGCGTCCTGGTGATGGTGGATGGCAAGCCGACCCAGCTGTCGGGCGACCAATTAATAGCCTTTCTGCAAAGCCTGCCGGGCGAAACTGTCTCCCAGCTGGAACTGATTGCCCGTCCCTCGTCCAAATACGATGCGGAAGGCATATCGGGCATCATCAATATCCGGCTGAAGAAGAACCAGAACCTGGGCTTGAACGGCACTTTTTCCGCCGGAAACACCCAAGGCATCCACGCCCGGTGGCGCACCGGCCTGCACCTCAACTATCGCCCCGGCAAGGTAAATGTCTTTGGCAATGGCAATTTGATCGAGGGCGCCCAGTCGGTCGGACAAACCATCGAGCGGTACACCGACGGTAAGGTGTTCAACCAAATGAACCCCCTGATCGAGCGGTTCGGTACGCGGTCTTTCAAGGCCGGCGCCGACTTCTTTGCCGATGATCGCCATACGCTGGGTGTGCTGGTGCTGGGCAACTTTTACCGCAATGACTCCCGCAAGGATGGCCGGACGCAAATCAGTCAAGCCGGCAGTGTATTGATCGACAGCACTTTGTGCAGCCGCATGCTGGCCCCAACGCATAACGACCGCCTGACGTACAACTTCAATTACCGTTTCGCCGACACGCTGGGCCGGGAACTGACTGTCGATGCAGACCGCATCGCCTTCCGCAACGCCGGCACCAACACGCTGGAAAATCAGCGTTTCGATGCCGAAAATATCCTGCTGGCCAATGATGGCCTGCGCAGCGATATCGGCTCCGATATTATGGTCTGGTCGCTGAAAGCCGACTACGTAAAAAACCGGAAGGACGGGCTGAAGATGGAGACGGGCGCGAAAATCAACTGGACCCGCTCGAACAACGACATCGAGAGCGTGCGCGAAGCCAATGGCCAGTCTCAGCCGGACGCCGGTCGCAGCAATCGTTTCGATTACCGGGAAAACATCGCGGCGGCTTACGCCAACATCGGTCGGCAAGGCCAGCAATTCAACTGGCAACTGGGCCTGCGGGCCGAACGCACCGCAGTCAAAGGTGCTTCCACTGACCTCTACGGCCAGGTGCTGAATAACCCCGACACCGCCTACCTGGGCCTGTTCCCGACCGCCTATCTGCAATACACCCTGCAATCAAAGCACCAGCTTGGCATGTCCTACAACCGTCGCCTGAGCCGTCCGGCTTACCAGGATCTGAATCCCTTCGTGTGGCAGATCGATCCCTACATCAGCGAACGGGGCAACCCCTACCTGCGGCCCGCCTACACCCACTCCGTCGAACTGACTTACACCTACAAGTACGCCGCCAGTGCCGCCATCGGTTATAGCCGGACCACAGATCTGGTGAGCACCATTGCCCGGCAGGAAGCCGAACAGGCCTATACGCAACCCCAGAACCTGAACCGGCAGGAGCGCCTGAGCCTGAACCTCAATCTGCCTGTACCGATCAAAAGCTGGTGGGAAGGATACCTGTGGCTGGGCATGTGGCACCAGCAATTCCAGTCGCAACTGGCCGATGGCCCCTTGCTGGCCGGCAGCTTTGGCGGCGGTTGTTACCTGTCGCAGCAGTGGCGCCTGGGACGCGGCTATGGCCTGGAAGCCTCGTTTTGGGCGCAGTTTCCAACCCGGGAAGGCGTGTTTGTCAATCGCGGCATTGCCAGTGCTTCCGTAGGCGCTAAAAAATCACTGTGGAACGACAAGGCCACACTGAAACTAGCCGTCAATGACCTGTTCGGCACCCAGCGCTGGTCGGAATCGGTGGATTTCGGTTCCGTGCGCGGTACCAACCGCAACACCTGGGAAAGCCAGAACGTCGCCCTGAGTTTCAGCTGGAATTTCGGTAACCAAAACCTGAAAACCCGCAACCGCAACACCGGCGGGGCCGAGGAGTCCGACGGACGTATTAAAGCGCGTAAAGAATAACCGGTCCTTTCTCCTCACCTCTCCACTCGTTCACACGCACATTATTTCATCATGAAAAATATATTCCTGCTCACCCTCCTGCTCTGCACCGCTTGTGCCCCAACCAGACCAACTTCCGACGACCAGCGCGGCCAGGCCAGTGGACTTGTCTCCTTCAAGGTTTGGAATAATAGCCTGCTGGCCCACCAATACACCCTCATCGGCTATAATCCGGGCGAAAACGAAACCGGCAACTGGGCAAATGGCCTTTTTTTGCTGCCCGGGACCTATCACCGCTACAGCTGCCCGGTCGGTACGAGAATATACCGCGCTACTCGTCCACAGGCCGATACGGTTATGGGCGGCGGTAGCATCCGCAACGACCCGCCCTTCCTGGTTGTCCGGGCGGCAGATGCGGGTAAGTGGTTCCCGTTGAATAAATAAATGACCCGTGCCGCTGGCACCGGTCGCCAGGGCTTGGTACCGGCAATGTTCACGCGCTGACGAAGGTGATATGCTCGTAGATATCGGCCATTTGAATGGAGCAGCCCAGGGATTGAAGCGAAAGCGTACCGGCAGGATTGGTCACGATGGTGTTGCGCCACAGATCGGGTTCTTCGCGAAAAAAAGTTTCGGCCAGGCAGGAGTTTTGTTCAATCAAAACGTACTCCAGAAACGAGGGCAGAGTCTTGTACTCCCGGAATTTGTCGCCTCGGTCGTACGCTTTGGTACTTTTGGAAAGCACTTCGACGATGAGAATGGGATTGACCAGCAATGTTTCGTTTTCGTCCCAATACTGCGGCGTTTCGCACACCACGAGGGCATCGGGATAAAGGCCAAAATTGAGGGTGGGAAGGTAGACTTTCTGGTCGCTGCTAAAAATTTGATAGCTTCTGGATAATGGTTTAGTGGCCGTTTTGATAGCCGCAATAATATTGGCGCCAATTATATTGTGCGTGCCTCTTGCCAGGGGTAAGCGAATTATCTGACCATTGTAATACTCGTGCTTTTCCAACGACCGCTCTTCCCGACGTAGATACTCCTCCAGGCTGTATTGGCGTGGCCGTACCTTGGGTTTCAGCACTGCCAGGGAGGACTGCGTAGCATGGCCAAGCGGATGGGCGGTTGCGGATTCTTCTGGCTGCATCATTTTTAATTTGCTGACAAAGTTACCGGTTTTTCGGGGATAAGAATCCTACACCTCCACCGCTCGATGCCCCCCAAACCCCGGCAGCGCCAGATCTTTGGCCGACACCAGCACCCGGTCCAGGTCGAAGTCCCAGTCGATGCCCAGCTGCGGATCATCGTAGCGAATACCCCCTTCGTGGGCACGGGAGTAAAAATTATCGCACTTGTAAAAGAATTCCGCCATTTCGGTGAGCACCAGGTAGCCGTGGGCAAAACCGCGGGGCACCAGCAGCTGGCGTTTGTTCTCCGCGCTGAGCACGATGCTATACCACTGTCCGTACGCCGGAGAATCTTCGCGCAGGTCCACAGCGACATCCAGCACAGCTCCTTCTACTACCCGCACCAGCTTGGCTTGGGCCATTTCGCCCACCTGGTAGTGCAGGCCCCGCAGCACGCCCTGGGTGGAGCGCGCCTGGTTGTCCTGTACGAATTCGGTCTGCACCCCGGCGGTTTCCCAGATCCGCCGGTTATAACTTTCAAAGAAATAACCCCGTTCGTCGTGCAGGACGGCCGGTTCAAATACCAGCAAGTCGGGAATGGGGGTCGTTTGAATAGGCATGACTGGAGTGGGTTTAGATTAGTTTAGAAAGTTTAGAGGGGTTTAGTCGATCTTGATGACTGGCAAACATCCACTATTTCAAAATGCTACTGCTATTCCCGGTTTGTCACTACCCGGCCTTCCGGGTTTTCAAAAAAACGGATTTCCATATCCTGCCCATCGAACACGGCGTAGGAGGTCGCCCACATCCATTCGCCCAGATTGAGGTAGCGGCTCCGCCCGTTGGGCAGCTGCCAGTCGATGGGCAGGTGGCGGTGACCGAAAATAAAATAATCCGGTTCCAGGCCCTGCTCCACTTTGCGCAGGGTATAGCGCAGCAGCCATTCCTGGTCTTCACCCAGCCAGTGCCGCTCGGCCGGCGGCGTGGCCGCCCGGCTTTTTTGGGAGAAAAAATGCGCCAGCCCGGTGCCCGCGTCGGGGTGCAGCCAGCGGAAAAGCCACTGGCTGGCCGGGTGGGTGAACACTTTTTTCATGCGTTTATAGCCCCGGTCGTCGGGTCCAAGCCCATCACCGTGACCGATAAAAAACGTTTTTCCGTGGATTTCCCGTTGAATGGGCTGCCGGTACACCGGAATGCCGAACTCCTGTTCGAAGTAACCGAACATCCACAAGTCGTGGTTGCCGGTAAAAATATAAATGGGGATGCCGGCGTCACGCAGCTCGGCCAGCTTGCCCAGGAATCGATTGAACCCTTTGGGAACCACCGCCTTATACTCGAACCAGAATTCGAACAGGTCGCCGACCAGGTAAATGGCTTCCGCCTCCGGCGCAATGTGGTCGAGCCAGCGCACCACCTGCCGTTCGCGCTCGGCGGAAGACTGCCGGGCATCGGCGCCCAAATGGAAATCGGAAGCGAAAAAAGTTTTTTTCACGGCAGACAGGAGCAATCGTGCGGATTTTTGCGGCGCAAAGTTATTCGCCCCAGGCAGTACTTTTGCCAATTGTTGTGTATCAACCTTTTGATAAACCTTACTCCACTTTTATCAACCCGTTAATGGCATGATCGTAGTCACCGGTGCAGCAGGCTTTATCGGCTCCTGCATGATTCAAAGATTGAATGCAGCAGGCTACACCGACGTGCTGGCGGTGGATGATTTCACCCGTGCCGACAAGCAGCCGAATGTGGACAACAAGCAGCTCTGGGGGCAGGTGCACCGCGACAACTTTATCCGCTGGCTGGAACGTCACCACAGCGAGGTGGATGCCATTATCCACCTGGGCGCCCGTACCGACACGACGGAAATGAATGCCGCCATCTTCGATGCGCTGAATTTCGAGTATTCCCGCGCCCTCTGGATGCTGTGCGCCGGCTTTCAAATCCCCTTCCTCTACGCCAGCAGCGCCGCCACCTACGGCCTGGGCGAGCTGGGCTATTCCGATGACCACGCCTTAATTCCGCAACTACAACCCCTCAATCCCTACGGCCAAAGCAAGCAGGACTTTGACGTCTGGGTACTGCAGAACAGCGAGGTAAACGCCACGTCGCCAACGGCGCAGCTGCCTGTACTCCCCCCCTTTACAGGGGCCCAGGGGGGGGTGCCTCCTCACTGGGCCGGGTTCAAATTCTTCAACGTCTACGGCCCCAATGAGTACCACAAGGGCCGCATGGCCTCGGTCATTTTCCACACCGTGCGCCAGATCAAAGCCACGGGCGCCATGCGGCTCTTCCAGTCGTATCGTCCCGACTTTACGGACGGTGGCCAGCAGCGGGATTTTATCTACGTTAAAGACGTGGTCGACACGCTGCTCTACTTTCTCGAGCAGAAGCCTGCCAATGCCATCTACAATCTGGGCACTGGCCAGGCCCGTACCTTCCTCGATCTGGCGACGGCTACCTTCCGGGCGCTGGACCTGGAGCCCAATATCTCATTTGTGTCCACCCCGGCCGATATCCGGGACACCTACCAGTACTATACCCAGGCCGACATGGCCAAGCTGCGGTCAGTAGGCTATCAGTCGCCATTTTACACCCTGGAAACGGGTATTGAAGACTACGTGAAACAGTACCTGCGCACGGAATCGATCTGGTAAATGGAACTTGGTGATGAGCAATAAACCAGCAAAAGGGTAAGCAGCAAATTTTTTTTGACGTGTAAACCGTCGAAACAGGCAGGCAACGGCATGGTTGTTTCGCGGTTACCGGCGTTCCACCGCCGGTCAAACCGGCGCATTTTAATTAAAAAATTGCCCGATCATGCAAAAAACAACACGACTCCCCACTTGTCTGGGACTGCTGCTTCTGTTGAGCATCCCCGCTTTTTCTCAAAATGAAACCTTTCAAATGCGTTCCGTGGCCTGTGGCCTCAGCCAGCCTTGGGAAATCACCTACGGTCCGGACAACCACCTGTGGGTGACCGAGGCCCTGAGCTATCAGGTCAATCGGATCGATCCGACCGACGGCACTGTT
>JBKJKS010000653.1:0-3843 GCA_046597295.1 Saprospiraceae bacterium | reverse complement strand
CAACATACCCTCCTCCGCTTCATACACCTGCATGGGGGTATGCCGGGACAGCAGATCGGCCATCAGGCTTTTGTGATCGGGCGATAAATGCTGTACGACGACAAACGAAAAGCCGGTGGTGGCCGGCATATTTTCAAACAAATCGTGGATCGCCTCTATTCCGCTCGCAGAAGCACCAATGCCATCTATGTAGTGACTGAATGCCGGATTTTCCGACGGCACAACCGACTGCTCGAGCGTTTCTGACTTCAAAATATAACAGGTTAAAGGTGTCATGCACCCCATTACGGGGTGCGGGGATATTTTGCCCTTTAATAATTATTCGCATTCAGTTATGTTTGCGCGGTGCGTAAAGATATTTTGCCTGATTTTACCCAAATGGTCCCCCTCTATATTCTCCTGGTCGAAGACGATCCGGACGATATCGAGCTGCTGGAAGCCGCCTTTAAAGGCGATCGCATTCCGGTTCGGGTAGACGCCATTATGCAGGGAGACGCCGTACTTCCACACTTATCCGAACTGACCAGCCTGCCCAATGTAATCGTCCTGGACCTGAATTTGCCCAGAATGCACGGTAGGGAGGTGCTGCAACTACTTAAAACGTCGGCACCCTTCCAGAACATTCCGGTCGCCATCCTGACCACTTCCTCCTCGGCTGCCGACCGCGACTTTTGCAAACAGGCGGGAGCCGACGTCTTCCTGACCAAACCTTCCACGGTAGAGGGGTTCCAGACCATTACCCACGCTATTCTTCAGGTTGCTTCTACGGCGTAGTCCGTTCAGTGTTCGAATAAGTAAGGCGACTTGCCTGGCTTACCGCTATTTCAAAAAAAATTCTGTGCCAGCAGATGGCACGTTGAGCCAAATGCTGGCAGCAGGTAAGCCATGATTGTTGAGGGAGCTGCCATTTACCAATAGCAGTATTTGTCCACCGCCGAGGTTACGGGGTAGATACTAGACGAACAACCGTCATATTAGCGGGCGATGGGCAAGTAATGCGCCATTTTGCGGTTACCTGCTTAAGTCCAGGCGGAGCACATGCCAGGTCACCGTTTCCGAATAATTCAGTTGGGCCACACCGATGTTCACCCGGCCGTTCAAACCAGCCGCCGTCGGCGACCATACGGCCAGTTTTACATCTTTATTGCTCCGAAAGGCCAGTACCCGCACTCCGTTGGCCGGTGACAGGTCAGCCAGGAAAGTATAGCCGGTCAATTCCCCGATCAGCCCGGTGATGGCGGTGTAGGCGGGTTTTATACCGAATGACTGCGCGTTATGCTCGCCCAACAGGATGCCAGCCGTCTGCCAGAGTCCGCCCCCGGCGGCGGCGGGTTCGTCTATTCCATTGTAAACGAAGCAATTGTCTACCCCGGACGCCAGGGCTTCCAAGTAAGTCCTGATCAGCCAGTCCCCTTTGATATCGCCATTCGTCTTTCCACCGAAGGGCCGGATGTATTGCTGGGAAGGTTCTTTTTCGTCGTACCCGAACTCCGAGTACCACAGTGGTAAGCCCTGCGCGTGCGCCCAGGCGGACAGGTTGCGCATCATATACCACCGGGCATCCATATCGGGCGCACAGGCTTCCGTCCAGACGGGTGGCCAACGGTCGTCGTTGCCTTTGTTGGCATAGTGGTGTACATTGATCACATCGCAGGGCAGGCGCTGGTCGCTCCGGTGGGTTTTAGCCCAGGCCAGCATGCGCGCGTAATAATCCGGCTGAATCCCCGTCAGTCCCGCCATAGCGACCCGCATGGTCGGATCGGCTCTTTTGATGCTGTCGTAGCAGGCGGAGAGCATGGCCGCATACTCCTCCGGTTGCATATATATGTTGGTTGCCCACCACTTGTCCGGCTCGTTCCATACCTCGATCGTGGTGAGTAGATTCAGGCCGGACTTCGGCATATTACGGCGCAGGCTGATATCCGGACCCCAGTGTGGCACGGTATCCACACGCAAGGCCGAAACGGGCCAAACCTGGCGTCCATAGCGGGCAGTGAGTTGAAAGAAATAGCCGGCGAAATCGCGATAAGCCGCCGGATCATCCTTGGCCATGCCGGGTTTGGCGGGCGGGGCGTCCTGGCCGGGGTCGCTGGGCCACTTTGCCCGCATCCAGTCCGGCGTCTGGTGAATGGTCGGAAATATGTGCAGGCCCTGCGCTTTGGCAGCGGTCAGGTAATCGTCCAGGTTGCCATTCGCCTGAGCGGTCGGCTGTACTGCCAGGCCGGAAGGCTGCCAAGTCCACTGTGCCGACTGGAACAAACGGAGGCTGTGAAAAGGCTTCAATTTATGTTGCGGTATCCAGTGAAAGCCATTCAGGTTGATCTTATCGGCATCCCCCCGATCGGTCACCGTAACGACTGGCGGCTCCGTGGGCGGGATCACTGGCACAATGGGCGTGACCGGCGAACCGCCAGTACCATAAAACTCGATCTCCGGCACGACCCGGTCACCCTCGATATTGATCAGTTCCAGCGTTACCCGCTCCACTTCTGCGGTAAAGTGTATTTCGCGCCACTGCTGGTATTGATCCAGCCGCAGGATGGTGCTCATTGTCCCCGCGGTAAAGCGCAGCTGCGGCTGACCTGCACCATCGTACAGGCGCATTTTCGACAGCTTTACTTTCTTTCCAAAACGGATCTCCGCTTTGGCCGGGTAAGCGGAGGTGGTCCAGCCGGGGAACCAGGAGGTGGTTAGGTCACCGTCAAAACTCAGGGCAATATTGGGTGTACCGGTAGTCAGATCAATTAAAGCGGTAGGGGCGATTTGTACCGGTTGGGCAGTCAAGGCCACTACAAGCAATAGAAGGCAGCTAGTAAATATGATGTTATATCGCATGGCGGGGAAGATTAAAAATATTTGAACAATAAATATACGGAGTAATTACAAAAAAGATTTATATAACTTTTTTTTATTCCTTCCCCCTTTGCTGCGCCAGCCCCGGTTTATGAAAAAATTCACTATGATAGCTTCGAAGGGCGGATCATTCCGCAGGAATAACCCGCAAAGGGGTATGATACTACATCTGGTAGTACGCTGTGGATGCTGCATGAACAGCGACCAATTCCACGTGGAATTGGTCAATAGATACCCCTGCGGCTAATTTCCGCTTTCTGCGCGGAGGCTATACCAGGCCACCGTTTCGGAGTAGGCCAGCCGGGAAGCGCCGATGGTGACCACGCCCTTCATCCCCGCCGCCGTCGGCGACCAGACGGCTACTTTTACGTCATTTTTACCGCGGAAAGCCAGCACCCGTGTGCCCTCGGCTGGTGACAGGTCGGCCAGGTAGGTGTAGCCGGTCAGTTCTCCGATCAGTCCGGCAATGGCCGTGTAGGCTGCTTTTACGCCGAAAGGCTTCGGATCGTGCTCGCCCAGCAGGATGCCCGCCGTCTGCCAAAGGCCGCCGCCGGCCGCGCCGGGCTCATCGATCCCGTTGTATACGAAGCAGTTGTCTACGCCGGCAGCCAGGGCCTCCAGATAAGCCCGGACCAGCCAGTCGGCCTTGATCTCGGCACTCGTTTTCCCACCGAAGGGCCGGATGTACTGCGTGGAGGGTTCCTTTTCATCGTAGCCGAACTCGGTGTACCACAGTGGCAGACCCAGGGCATGCGCCCAGCTGACCAGCTGGCGCATCAGGGGCCAGCGGGCGTCCACATCGGGCGCACAGGCCTCCGTCCAGGTGGGTGGCCAGCGCTCGTCGTTGCCCTGATTAGCATAGTGGTGCACGTTGATGATGTCGCAGGGCAGCCGCCGGTCGGCCCGGTGGATTTTGGCCCAGGCCAGCATGCGGGCGTAGTAGTCCGGCTGTATCCCCGTCAGGCCCGCCATCGCGACCCGCATGGTCGG
>JBKJKS010000530.1:0-7703 GCA_046597295.1 Saprospiraceae bacterium | reverse complement strand
TTTTTTGCTCGTCGATCTTACCGGATACGAGCAGTACGGCGTTATCGGGCTGGTAGTATTCCCGGTAAAAAGCCTGCAAGCGCTCGATGGGCGCCTTTTCAATGTCCGACTTTTCGCCGATGGTGGTGTGGCCATAATTATGAAAATTGTAGGCCGCCGCCAGGATGCGCTTGTACAGCACGCTACCGGGATCATTTTCGCCGCGCTCGTATTCGTTGCGCACCACGCTGAACTCGCTTTCCAGGTCCTTGCGGGCAATATAGGAATTGATCATGCGATCGGCTTCCAGATCGAGGGCCCAGCGCAGGTTTTCCTCGGTCGCATCGAAGGTCTCGAAGTAATTCGTGCGGTCAAAAGACGTGGTGCCATTGGGGCGGGCGCCGTGTTCGGTCAGTTCCTGCGGAATATTGGGGTGCTTGGGCGTGCCTTTAAAAACGAGGTGTTCCAGGAGGTGGGCCATGCCCGTCTCCCCGTAGTCCTCGTGGCGCGAGCCCACCTTGTAGGTCATATTGACCGTCATAATCGGCTTGGAAGGATCGGGGAAAAGCAGCACGTGCAGGCCGTTGGGCAGTGCGTATTCGGTAATGCCCTCGGCGGAGGTGATGCGCTCCACGCCCGCAGGCAGGCGCAGGGCGGTTTGGGCCTCGGCCAAGCGGCAAAAGGCGAGGCCCAGCAGGAAGAGGGCGAAAAAACGGGGGAAATTTTTCATGTACTGATCAGAGTTGTATGGTGCGAATGGTTAGTGAATAGCAGGCTGGTCTGCGTCGGCATCCACCACGGACGAAGCAATGCGGAACGCTGCCTTACCATGGCGTAAAAAAACAGCGAAAGGTAGCAAACCAGCCCCATATTTGTCAGCCTGCGCTGTCAGGTTGCCAAACCGGTTATAAATGCCAGCACAGGAAAGTTGGCCGGCAGCGACCGCGTTGGCATAGTTTATGGATAGGAAAGGCCGGCTGCCACCGTTACGTTTTCGACCCTGTTTCGTCTGTTATAACAAAACGTTTTGGCTAAAAGCCACAAAATTGGCAGCAGCTACTCCCCGAATGCCTTACCTTTGCGTAAAATATACACCAACTATGAGCTATCACGAGCAAACCGAAGCCGGACTGCGGGAGATTTTCAACGAGAAGGGCGAACGCATCAGCCCGGTGTTACCCAAGCATGTCCGTAACTTCCTGATCGATATTGACGGTACCGTCTGCGACGATGTACCCAATGAAGAACCGGAGCGCATGAGCACCGTTCTTCCCTACCCGGATGCCCTCGAAATGCTGAATAAGTGGTATGAAGAGGGCCATGTGGTCTATTTCTTCACCAGCCGCACCGAAGCCCACCGGGTGATCACCGAGAAGTGGCTGGACAAGCACGGTTTCAAATACCATGGTATCCTGTTCGGCAAACCCCGCGGCGGCAACTACCACTGGATCGATAACCACATTGTGCGGGCCACCCGCTTCAAAGGAAAATTCACCGACTTAGTGGTGAAAACACACGAAATCGAGGTTTTTTCGGAGTAATCCGCACGGCGCGTGGCAAAACCAGCGTTCTTTGCAGATATGAATATACCGAAAATCTTAGCCTTATCCATCGGCATTGCCTGTCTGCTGATGCTCCTTGGTGCCCAGTGCGGCCAGCAGCCCAACCCTGCCGTACCGGTTAAAGCCACCACTGTTGCGGTGTCGGATTCCATCCCCTATGACCTGCATGCTCCCGCGCGGACCATCCAACTCGGCAGTGCGGACCTGAGCGAAATTTCCGCCCTCAGCCCAACTCCGGAGCCGGGTGTATTTCTGGCCGTCGCCGACGAACGCGGCGAAGTGTTTTTCATTGACAGCAAACTGGATGGCGCCATTTCCAAGCGCATCACCTTCCGGGAGAACGGCGATTTTGAAGGCGTGGAAATGGTCGATTCCGTCATTTTTTGCCTGAAAAGCGACGGTGTCATTTTTGAAATCAGCCATTGGGACAAGGGTAAGGCGCAGGTGCGGGAGTTTCCCACCGTGCTGACCAAAGACAATAACGTGGAGGGCCTCGGTTACGATGCCGGTCGCCAGGCATTGTTGCTGGCCTGTAAAGAAGACTCCGAAAGTGATGTTCCCCGGCGGGTGTATGCCTTTGATCTGCAAACGCATCAACTGGGCGCCACGCCCGTTTACACGATCGATCCGCGCGATGTCAATGCCCGCGTCCCGTACAGCGATGAGGACAAGAGTCAAAATTTCTTCAGTACTTCCGGCGTGGCCGTGCATCCCCTCACCCAGGATATTTACCTGATTTCCACGGCTTTGAAGCGCCTGGTCGTCCTCGACCACGGCACTGGCAAGATCCGCTTTGCGACCCGCCTGGATAAGCAGGTGATTCCCCAGCCCGAGGGCATTGCCTTCGATCCGGCCGGCAATCTCTACCTCAGCAGCGAGGGCAAGGGCGGCGCAGGATTCATTCTGGTCTTCCCATACCACGGCCCGAAGGGGCAGGATTGAACCAGGCGGTGCCCAACCTTTTTCCTGCTTTTATTGTTCTTTTTCCCCGGTACACGCTGCCGCCTTTTCTGGGGAAAACTCCTACTTTTGCGCGGATTTACCATACCTAATTCCTCCTTCCAATGCCGGTCATCGAACTCAAAATACCCAATCTGGGCGAATCCATTTCCTCGGTTACTTTTTCCAAATGGCTGCAACCCAATGGCTCTACCGTGGCTATGGACGCGCCGCTGTGTGAAATCGAGACCGAAAAAGCCAACCAGGAACTCTCCGCCGATTCTGCCGGCCAGCTCACCTGGGTGGCCAAAGAGGGCGAAGACCTGGACGTGGGCGCCGTGTATGCCCAAATAAATACCGATAGCCAGAACGCCGCAGCGGAGGTCAAACCCGCCACCGCGGCGCCCGCACCACCACCGTCCAATTCAGGTGAAGGCGCCGGATCCGTCCCCCCGCCCCCACCGGCGGTACCGCCCGCCGCACCCGGCAGCGAGGTGATCATTGAAAATACCACCCGGCCGGCCGTGCCCATGGAACCCACGCCCGACACGCCGAAAGCGCCCAGCACTGCCCCGGCGCCAACCTATGCGACCGGTTCGCCATCCCCAGCCGCGTCCAAGATCCTGGCCGAGGGTAATCTGCCGCCCGCCGACGTGACCGGAACCGGCCGCGACGGGCGCATCACCAAAGACGACGCACAGAAAGCGGTCTCCGCCGCACCGCCAGTTTCCCCCGCCGCACCTCCGCCGGCGAAACCGGTTGAACAACCGGCCCCAACCCCGCCTTCTGCGCCGGCGAAACCCGTGGAGACGGCTGCGTCGGCGGCTCAGCCCGCCGGTACTTTTACCCGCCGCGAGCGCCGCGAGCGCCTCAGCCGGATGCGCCGTACCATCGCCAAACGGCTGGTGAGCGCCAAGAACAACACGGCCATGCTGACCACCTTCAACGAGGTGGATATGACGGCCGTGATGGAACTGCGGGAAAAGCACCAGGAGGCCTTCGTCAAGAAATATGGCATCAAACTGGGCTTCATGTCCATCTTCGCCAAAGCCTGCGCCAAAGCGCTGCTCGACATGCCGGATGTGAACGCCCGGCTGGACGGCGATGACATCGTCTACCACGACTATGCCGACATCAGTTTCGCCATCAGCACGCCCAACGGGCTGGTGGTGCCGCCCATCCGCAACATCGAAAGCCTGGATTTCAGTGCCATCGAATTCCAGCTCAAGGACCTGGCCGCCAAGGCCCGCGAGGGCAAATTATCGCTGGAAGAAATGACCGGCGGGACGTTCACCATCACCAACGGCGGCATCTTCGGCAGCCTGATGAGCACGCCCATCATCAATGAGCCACAAAGCGCCATCCTCGGCATGCACGCCATCAAGGAGCGGCCCATGGTCGTCAACGGCGAGATCAAGATTCGCCCGATGATGTACCTGGCGCTGAGCTATGACCACCGCGTCATCGACGGCTCCACTTCGGTAACCTTCCTGGTCAAAGTGAAGAATCTGCTGGAGGACCCGATTACGTTGCTGCTGAATCTGTAGCGCTCAGTCAAACCCGACCATAAAATCCACCGCCTGCTTAGCGTGCAAATACGTAGTGTCCAACATGGCCAGCTCAAAATCCGCCCGCCTTGCCTATTCGGCTCAAAAAATCCGTAAATTTGAGCCAAATAAATTTACTAATCGGCTCATGCGTTACAACTGGCAGCAAAAGGACTGGCCCCATTTTCGATTCGACCTTCGCGGTGTGGAAGCGCAGTTGCTGGTGTATCTGCAAAAAACCGCCCTTTTGAATGGTATGCTGCTGGCCTTGCCGGAGGTGCTTCGCCAGGAAGCGGTGGTCGACCTGATGACTATGGAAGCCTTGAAAACGTCGGCTATCGAAGGCGAGTACATCAGCCGTCAGGATGTACAATCTTCCATTCGAAATCACCTGGGCCTGAATACGCCGCCGGAAGCCGTACCCGACCTGCGCGCCCGTGGGTTGGGCCAAATGATGGCGGCGGTACGCCAAACGTTTGCCACCCCGCTCACTGCAGACATGCTGTTCGACTGGCAAAGCCTGCTACTGGCGGACCGCGCAGATCTGGGCGTGGTGGGCGATTGGCGGCAACATGCCGAACCCATGCAAATCATATCGGGTGCGCTGGGCAAAGAACGGATCCACTTTGAGGCGCCGCCCTCGTCCGCCGTGCCCGCCCTGATGCACGGATTTATCGGGTGGTTCAATCAACCGTCCCAGCCCCGCGGCGACAGCAAATTTCCGCCCGTACGGGCCGCTCTGGCCCACCTCTGGTTCGAAAGTATCCATCCCTTTGAAGACGGCAATGGCCGGATCGGTCGGGCCATTGTCGAAAAGGCTTTGTCGCAAGGACTGGGCGCACCGGTACCGTTCAGTCTGTCCCGGGCCATCGAAGGTGACCGGAAGGCCTATTACCAGGCCCTGGAACGTGCCCAGCAGTCGAACGAGGTGACCGCCTGGCTGGAGTATTTCGTGCCGGCGACCCTACTGGCACTGGAAAAAGCGGAAGCGGAGATCGTTTTTATCGTCCGGAAAGCAAAATTCTTCGATCGTTTTCGGGATGTGCTGCACGACCGCCATTGGAAAGTCGTCCGCCGGATGCTGGAAGCCGGACCGGCCGGCTTCCAGGGGGGCATGGATGCACGAAAATACAGCGCAATCACGGGTGCATCCAAGGCCACCGCCACGCGGGATTTACAGTATTTGCAGCAGATAGGGGCTTTGGTGGTGAGCGGGGGCGGAAGAAGTACGCGGTATGAGTTGCAGTTGGCGTTTGGGTAGGGTTGCCTGGTTCTTAGCGTGCCGCGTACCCTAAAAACAAAAAATGTCGCAAACACCCTTCCCAAATGTCGGAATTGCCGTACAATTTGTTTTAAAATAACCCGCACCTTTGCCTCTGTAATTTCACCACCAACATAGTGATCATGACCAACATGCAAAAGATCAGCCCATTCCTGTGGTTCGACCACCAGGCAGAGGAGGCCGCCCGGTTCTACGCTTCCGTTTTTGAAAATGCGCGCACCGGGGACGCCGTCCGCCAGAACGGCGCCGTGCTGGTCATGGATTTTTGGCTCGACGGCCAGAAATTCAGTGCCTTGAACGGCGGTCCGCAGTTCCGCTTCACGCCTGCCGTTTCCTTTTACGTCGTCTGCGCCACGGAAGCGGAGACGGACGCGGTCTGGCAAAAACTCGCCGCCGGCGGTCGGGAACTGATGCCGCTCGATCGCTACGACTGGAGCCAGAAATACGGCTTCGTGCAGGACCGCTTCGGACTCAGCTGGCAAATTACCTGGGGCAATATCGACGACGTCGGGCAAAAATTCACACCGTCGCTGCTGTTCACCGGCGCGCAGCGCGGCCGGGCCGAAGAAGCGCTCCGGTTTTACACCGAGCTGTTCGCCGATGCCTCCGTCGACGGTGTGCAGCACTACGCAGCCGGGGAGGAAGGTCCGGCCGGCACGGTCAAACACGCCCAGTTCCGCCTGAACGGCCAGACCTTCATGGTCATGGACAATCCGACGGACGAAGCGTACACCTTCAATGAGGCAGTGTCATTTGTCGTCAACTGCGACACGCAGCAAGAAGTGGATTTTTTCTGGGACAAACTCACCGCCGACGGCGGCCAGGAGAGCCAGTGCGGCTGGCTGAAGGACAAGTTCGGCCTGTCGTGGCAGATCATCCCGGAAGCGCTGCCACGCCTGCTCCGCGATCCCGACCCGGCCGTGGCCAAGCGGGCCATGGACGCCATGTTGCGGATGCGGAAAATCGAGATCGCCCAGCTCAGCGAAGTCCCCGGAGAGGCGAAAACCGCCATTACCGTGGAAACCACCGTGCAGGCCCCGGTTGAAAAAGTCTGGCACCTGTGGACCGCCGCCGAACATATCCGGCAGTGGAACAATGCTTCCGCCGACTGGCACACGCCCAAAGCCGAGAACGACCTGCGTACGGGCGGCCGTTTCGTCTTCACCATGGCGGCCAGGGACGGAAGCGTCGAGTTCGATTTCGGTGGTACCTACGAAGAAGTCCTGGACCACCAGCGCATTGCCTACACCTTGGAGGACGACCGCCGGGTGACGGTGCAGTTCGAAGCCCGGGACGGCGGCACCCGCATCGTCGAAACCTTCGATCCGGAAAGCACCAATACGCCGGAATTACAGCGGACCGGCTGGCAGGCGATCCTGGACAATTTTAAACGGTATGCGGAGGGACAGGGCGGCTGAATTCCTAAATAGGATTTACAGAAACAGATGTAAGGTATATAAAGCGTCTGCACAACCCTTATCCACCTTCCTCAACCCTCCCGCTCACAGCCACCCGTTCTGCCGATACCACGCCACCGCATCGGCCATGCCGCTGTACAGATCGAAACGGGGCTGGAACTGTAGTTCTTCGAAAAGGGGCGTCGCATCGCAGTGCCAGTTTTCGGCCGCCAGTTCGGGTATTTTTTCCCGGTTCAGCGGACTGGGTTTTTTCTGCCAGCGTCCGATGGTTTCGGCCAGGCCGGCCACCTGGCGGACCAGGCCCAGCGGCAGCTGCACCTTGACGGTTTTATGCCTGCCCAGGGCTTGCCGCACGGCCGCCCCCAGGTCGGCCGTATGGTAGGCGCGCCCATCGCTGATGATGTATTTGCGGTGGAGCGCAGTGGGATTGTCGAGCACCCGGAACACGGCCTGCGCCACATCGGCGGCATGCACGAAGCTCAGGCGCTGGGGCTGGCGGCCGATGGTCAGCTCCAGTCCGCTCTTCGCCAGCCGGATAAAAGTCAGGATATCCCGTTCCCAGGGACCGTACACCGCAGTCGGCTGCACAACGACCCAGGGGAAAGCGACGGGCAGCGATTCCAGGAAGCGCTCCGTCTGGAGTTTGCTTGCTCCGTAGGGCGTCAGCGGCAGGGGCGTTTGATCCGCCCGGATCAGCGGTACGCCGGCGGGCGTGGTACCCAGCGCGGCCAGGCTGCTGACGAACAGAAATTTGTCCGGCACAGCCTCCGCTTTTTGCAGGGCCGCTACCAGGCGCTGGGTATGACCGAAGTTGCCCGCCTCATAGTCATCGCGGTGCAGCGCTTTGGTGATGCCGGCGTTGTGAATGACCCGGTCGAAGCGGCCGGTGGTGCGCAGTACGTCGATCATGGCCGCCTCGTCGTGCAACGGCAGGTCGAGCAGCTGCAGGCGCGGATCCTGCAGGCGGCTGCGGTCG